>JACCSE010000068.1 GCA_013813145.1 Gemmatimonadales bacterium | reverse complement strand
ATGGGGTGGTCGTGCGGGCGATGGCGGCCGACCCGGCGGAGCGCTTCCCCGACATGGCGGCATTCGCGGGTGCCTTGCGCCACTCTCGCGGCCAGGTCCCCTTCCGAACCTCCAGCCGGCGTGGCTGGATGGCCGGGGTGGCGGTCGCGGTTGCGGTGGCCATCGGGGCCGCCTGGATGGCGTCGCGCGAGACCGGGCGAACGGTGACCTCCGCCGCGGAGACTATCGCGGTCCTTCCCTTCAGCGCGTCCGGGCCCGGCGTCGAGTTCCTCGGCGAGGGAATGGTGGACCTGCTCGCCACCAACTTCAGCGGGGTCGGCGGCATCCGCACGGTCGATCCGCGCGCGGTGATCCGGCGCTGGGGAGGGCGCGGCGGCGGCGGCGCGGACCGGCTGCGCCAGGCGCTCGTGATCGGCCGTGATCTCGGCGCGGGCTCGGTGGTGATGGGGAGCGTCGTGTCCGCCGGCGGGCGGGTGCGGCTCGCCGCCGACCTCTACTCCACGGCGGGCGACCAGCTCGGACGGGCACAGGTGGACGGACCCGCCGACAGCGTACTCCAATTGGTGGACCGCATGAGCGTCATCCTCCTGCGAGACGTGTGGCGCTCCCGGGAGCCGCTGCCCAACCTCGACCTCGCCTCGCTCACGACCGACTCGCTCGCGGCCCTCCGCGCCTTCCTCGAGGGCGAGCGGCTCTACCGCCGGCTCTCCTTCGACTCCGCCATCGCCGCCTACACCCGCGCGACGGAGGTGGACTCGACCTTCGCGCTGGCCCAGCTCAGACGCGCGCTGGTATACGGCTGGACCGGGGGGCACGGGAGCGACAGCTCCCGGGCTGCGTCGGCGGCGGGGGCTCGGTTCGCGGAGCGGCTTTCGCCGCGGCATCGCCGCCTGCTCCAGAGCTACTCGCTCTTCGAGCGGAGCAAGCCCGCGTCAGTGGATTCTGCGCGCGCCTTCGTCGCGCAGTATCCCGACGATCTGGAGGGCTGGTTCCTCCTGGGGGAGGCGCTCTACCACACCCGCGAGTACGCCGGCGCCACCCCCGATAGCGTCATGATGCCGTTCGACACGGTGCTTCGCCGCGATTCGGCCCTGGTGCCGGCGGCGATCCATCCGATGGAGCTGGCGCTGCGCTACCGGGACAGGGCGCGCTTCGACAGGTATCTCTCGGTCTTCCGGCGCGCCGCAACACCGGGCGAGGTAACGGCCGTCCGCACCGGGGGCGCACTGGTCTGGGGGCCGCAACCCACCGATAGCCAGCTCGGGGCCGCGCTGGCCGCCAATCCCGGACCGATCGTCTTCGCGGTCCACTCGATCTACTCGCGGGACGACGCAACCTCGGACACGGTCGTGCGGTATTTCGGGCGGCTCCAGCCCTCGGGGCCGCAGGGCCGGGAATTCGCGTCCGAAGTTCTTGCGGTCCGGGCCGACGTGCTCGCCGGGTTGGGCCGAGTCGAGGAGGCGGGGCTCCTCGCCGACTCGCTCGCGGCGATCGCGCCCGCCGAAGCGGGCCGGCGCTTCCGCTGGCCGATCGTCCTGGGGATGGCTCCCGACCCGCGTGACTCCGCCCGGATCGACTCGCTGGCGCGAAGCCAGCCGGATGGTTCGATGGCCGAGTACGTTCAGGCCGTCATCGGGCTCAGTCGGGGCCAGGTCGGGGCGGTGCGTCGTCGCCTGGCCGACCGGCTGCGGGTCCCTGACACCTCGGCAGCCGATGCGATCGGGCGCGGGCAACTGACCACGGTGCTCGGGTTGGCGGACCTGATGGCGGGCGATTCGGCGCTCGGCCTCCGCCGGCTGGAAGAAGGTCTGGAGGCGGCCGCCGCGCCACGGTCTAGGGGGCCGACAACCTTCATTCGCTTTCAGCAGGCGCTCGCGCTCTCGTCCGGGCAAGCGACCAGGCGGGAGGGCATTCAGCGTCTCCGCCACTCCTTCGACAGCGAACCGCTCTTCCTTCCGCTCAGCTATCTCGCCCTGGGCCAGGCGTACGAAGCCGCCGGGGAGTCCGACTCCGCCGCCTTCGCCTACGGCCGGTTCCTGCGGCTCTGGGACAAGGCCGACCCCGTGTTCCAGGATCGCATCGTCGAGGCTCGCGACGCGCTTCAGCGTCTCACCGCCGAGCCGCGCCAATGAGCCGGCCGACGATCACCTTGCGGGAGCTGCGGGAAAAGCTGGATCGGGGCAACCCGGTCACTCTCGTCGAGATCCTTCCACCGCCCCGCTACCGTGAAGGGCACCTCCCTGGCGCGATTTACATTCCGCCGATCCAGGTTCAGGAGCTCGCGCCCAAGCGGCTCCCGGACAAATCGGCCGAGATCGTCGTCTACTGCGCCGGCCCCGGCTGACACACCTCCCGCAACGCCGCCCGTGACCTGGCGGCGATGGGTTACACCAACGTGCGCGACTTTGTGGGGGGGAAGGCTGAGTGGGTCGAGGCTGGGTTGCCGCTGGCGAAGTGAATAGCCGGGCCCACAGCCGCCGAGCCCGGCGCACCGACAGCAACCGCTGTGGTATGTTCCGGCGCATGTCTGCCGATGAAGCTCCTCCAGGCCCGGTGCCGGACCAGCCCGTGGATGCCCGCGCGCTCGGCCGGTCGCTGATCGATGCCTTCGGGAAGGGATGGTCCAAGGGCAGCCTCGATCAGCTCATGTCGGTCTTTTCGTCCGACGCGGTATACGTCGAGACCCCGTTCTCCGAGCCCCAGCGGGGCGAGGCGGCGGTCCGCCGCTTCTGGGCCGAGGTCCCCCTGCATCAGTCCGAGATCACTTTCGCCTCGGGCGAGATCTACGCCGCCGGCCCCTGGTTCTCGACCGAATTCAAATGCAGCTACCGTCGCAAGCGAACCGGCGAATGGGTCGACGCTCGCGGCGCCATCTTCTGCGAAACATCGGGCGGCAAAATCACCGAGATGCGGATGTACTGGCATCGGTTCAACGGTGGCCGGGAGACCAGCAAGCCCTAGGATTGGGCGGCCGATGGTCGCGGATACCTCCGCTCTCATCCCGCCTGCGGTCCCCCAACCCAGAAGCTCTTCCGGTGTGCCGTTTCACTCTAGTCTCAATCCGCGGCCCTCCGCGCGTTCTCCGTGTCCCCCGCGGAAAAACGAGCGCGATCTCCGACTTAACATCCGGGCCCCACCGCGTCCCACCAAGTGTCCACGAGTCAACGGGATACCGTGCCCGAGAATGGACGATCGGGGAACTGGCTCCCCGGTAAGTTGTTATGTTAGAATAAGGTAGACGGTGGCACGCGGTTCGCAGGGCTCTAAGCCGTTGCCCCGTCGCAGGTTTCCAGAAAGCATCGTGAAGTCGTCGGAGGTGCCATGCTCACCGCGCTGCTGCTTTCACTCCTGGCGACCGGGGACCCGGCAATGGGAACCACGGTCCAGTCGAACGACGATCCCCCGGTCCAACTCTGGATCAGCAACGACCGCCGTTTTCTGCCGGGTGAGCGCGCCCGAGTGCACGTTCGCGCGGAGGACGATGGCTACCTGGTTGTGCTGCACGCCGATCCCGATGGTCATCTGCGGGTGATGTTTCCGGTCGATCCGGAGGACGACAACTTCGTTCGCGGCGGCAAGAAGTACGAGGTTCACGGCCGGGGCGGGCGCGAGGCGTTCTCGGCGGTCACCGGCTCGGGTCGGGGAACCGTCTATGCCGCCGTCTCCCCCGCGCCGTTCAGCTTCACGGGGTATGTCCTGGGCGACCATTGGGACTACCGCACTCTCTCGCCCGATCGGCTCCCGGAAGATCCCGAAACCGAGCTCACCGAGATCGTTCGCCGTATGGCCGGCGGCAGCTTCGATTACGACATCCTGAGCTACGACGTCATCGAGCGGGTGGTCTACGCCGACAGCTATTCCGACTCTCGGACGTACTACGGTTCGAGCTATGGCTCGTACTACGGGTCTCACTACGACGACCCCTGGTGCGCCGGGTACTATTTCCGCCGCTGCGGCGGCCTTTCGGTCGGGATCTCGTTCGGCGGGCATTACCGACCGCACCACGACGGGTACTATTCGGCCTACGACCCCTTCTTCTACAACCCGTACTACTACCGGCCGGTCCACTACTATCCCTACGGCTACTACGGGTATCACCGTCCCTACTATCCCCGCTACCGCGACTACGGCTCGTGGCCGCGTTACCGCGACTATGCTCGCCCTTACCGCTTCCGCGGTCGAGACGGCTTCAATGCGGGCTACCGCGACCGCGATTACGGCTTCCGCCGCGCGGTGAACACGGTCTACCACCCGCCGATCACCCGGCTCCGCGAGCCGGAGCAGGCAACCCCCGGGCGCCGCCTGGTCGAGGATCGCTCGGTTGCCGCTCCGGCCGGTCCGGAGACGCGCCGCGAGGTGAACCGGCGGGAAGCGCAGGGCGGCGAATCGACCCGTGAGGCGAGGCCGGCCCGGGGGACCACGGCTCCGCGGCGGGGCAGCGTAGCCGAGC
>JACCSE010000052.1 GCA_013813145.1 Gemmatimonadales bacterium | reverse complement strand
GATGTCGGCTTCGACACCCTTGAGGACCCGAATCCCCTCGACCTTCGCATTCACCGCGTCGATCTCGTCGGCCTGGCGCCGGAGGTCGTCGGACTTGAGCCCACCGGCATAGGCGGCGGTCTGGCTGTGATCGGTAATGCCGACGTAGCGGTAGCCCGCTGCCCGGCAGGCGAGCGCCAGCTCTTCCACCGAGTTGCTGCCGTCCGAGTAGGTGGTATGGCAATGGAGGAAGCCCTGCAGGTCCTCCCGCCGGAGCAGGCGCGGGAGCGCTCCCGCCGCGGCAGCCTCCACTTCTCCGCGGCCCTCGCGCAGCTCCGGGGGCACGACCGGCAATCCGAGCGCGGCGTAGAACCGGTCCTCGTCGGGCGTGGGGACGAACTCGCTGCCGCGCCAGAGGGCGGCTCCGGTGAGGGCAAAGCCGCATCCGGTGGCCCGCGCGGCGAGCTCGTTGAGGTGACCCTCGCTCCCGGTGGCCTGCACCAGCACGGTGCCGGCATTGACCGGCGCGGTGACCACGATCTGGGCGCTGGCGCCGCCGGCGAACCGCAGCGTGAGCCGCCGTTCGTCCTGCCCGGCGAACTCGTGCACTCCCGGGAGCTGGCTCAGGCGTTTGAACAGCTCCGCCGGGGGGACGTCGGCCACCAGCACCACCACCAGGTCGCGCACCACCTCGCTCCGGCGCCGTACCTCGCCCGCGACGATGGCGGTGCTCACGCCGGGAAGCCGCTCCAACGCCGCTCGCAGTCCCTCCGCCTCTTCGGCGGCATGGTGAGAGAGCCGGAACGAGCTCGCCTGGCGAAGGAAGGCGATTCCCTTGAGAATGTTTTCCGACGTCTTCTGGCCGAAGCGCGGCAGCTTGGCGAGGCGGCCGTCGTGGGCGGCGGCCTCCAGCTCGGGCAGCGAGTCGATGCCGAGCACGTCGTGGATCTGGCGGATCTTGGCCACGCCGAGCCCGCCGATGGCGAGCATCTCGACCAGGCCCGGCGGAATCTGCTCCCGGAGCTCCTCCAGCATGCTCGCCCGCCCGGTCCCGACCAGCTCGCCGACGATCTGGAGCGTGGCGGGGCCGACGCCCTTGGTCGAAGCCAGCGAACCATCCTCGATACCCTGGCGCAGGTCGCCCGGGAAAGTCGCCACGGCCCGCGCCGCCGTCCGGAAAGCACGGATCCGGAACGGATTTTCGCCCCGGAGCTCGAGGAAGGACGCGATCTGCTCCAGCACGTCCGCCACAGCTTTCCGGTCCATCAGCTCCTTCAACGCGTCCATTGCACTGCTCCAGCGGAGATCCGCCAGCCCAGCTCGAGCAACTCCTCGCCCCCGACGAGGGAATAGAGGCGCGCAGCCGCCCCTCCCGGCAGGGTGGGTGAGAACAACGGGGTCCCGTCCTCCCGCGCGAGCGGCGCCGGCCGCGGTCCCTCCGCCTCGACCACGCTGAACCCCATCCGCTCGGGATGGAGGCCGAAGATGCCGAGCACCCGGAGGTCCCCGGCGAGCGTGGCATGGACGAAGCATCCGTCGAGCGGCTCCGCAGGCTCGCCCGCGATCGGTCGAGCCCAGATCCGGCGCTCGGGGAACCGGGCGTAATGGGCCGCCGGGGTTTCCCCAGGCTCCACGGCCTGCGGGTCGGGGGCCAGGAGCCCGGCGAGCTGCTCGGGCGGGACCTCCACCGTCACAAGCCCCGCGTCCCACAGCACGTAGGCGTGGTGCGCCAGTGCGGCGAGCTGATCCATACCCTCCCCCAGCCCTTCGTCGGGACGCAGCTCGCGCAGCAGGAGCACCGCCTCGCGGTCCATCAGGAAGGCATCGCGGTCGGTGGCATCCCGCCGGGCGGCGGCCAGGGCGGCTCGAATTTTCGGAAAGCGCTCCCCCGCTGTCGGGGCGAAGACCAGGTCGAAGGGGGTCGGGCGAGGCATCGGGGAAAGGTAATTCAAGGACGGCCTGAAGCTGGCAGGAAGTCTCCGACGATCCGCTCGAACTGGGTAAATGCCTCGATGTACGGCACATGGCCGCAATGGAGGACCCGATGGAACGGTGCACCGATCAACCCGGCCACCGCGGCGGCGGCTTCGATCGGGATAGGATCGTTCTCGCCGTGGAGAACGATCGAAGGTATGCCTTGGAGAGTGGGAAGCCGCGGCCTGAGGTCGAAGTCGGCCAGGCTGGCCCAGACTTCCTGCTGAGTCCGCCCGGTCACGCGGAACGGAGTGAGCTCCCGGGCCCGAGTCGGATCGAAAAAATAAGGCGCCACGGACAGCTCGAAGATCCGCTGCTGGAACGCCGCCGGGTCCCGCTCCCTGAGGCCGCTCTCGCGGAGCCGGCGGCGCTCCTCCTGGAAGGCCGGATCGAGGTTCCGTCCGGCGAAGGTCTGCTCGAAGCGCTCCCGCGCCGCCCGCCACGCCGGGGCGGGTGAGATGAGCGCCAGCCGCTCCACCCGATTCCGGTGCTCGAGAGCATACAGCAGAGCAAGAAGACCACCCCAGGAGTAGCCCGCGACCGCGAGTCGGTCGAGCGCCCAGAGTTCCCGCAGCGCCTCGAGGTCGGCTACCTGCTCCGACCATCCGACCGGGACATCGCGCGGCACCGGGGAGCGGCCGCCGCCGCGCTGGTCGTAGTAAATCAGCTCGCGCCCGCGGGACAGTGCGTCGAAGCCGGGGCGGAGGTACTCGTGATCCGCGCCCGGGCCGCCGTGCAGCACCACCACCGGCGGGCCCCGGCCGAGCCGGCGGACGAATAGCTCGACGCCGCGGACCGCCACCCGCTCGGTCCGGTCTTCGCTATCCACGCGCCTCCAGCGCCTCGGTGACCGTGCCGGTGTGGATCTCGACGATGTCGGAGAGCCGGTGGGCGTAGCC
>JACCSE010000004.1 GCA_013813145.1 Gemmatimonadales bacterium | reverse complement strand
CGCAGGCTGGTAGCCGGAACCGGCCGGGACTAGATTGCGGCGCGTAACTCACAGTCTGGCATTGTAGAACACGCGGAGAGCCATGTCAAACGGACTCCCCCGGAACCGGGTCGTCCTGGTAGTCCTGGACGGTTGGGGGTACCGGCCCGAAAGCGAGGGCAACGCGATCGAGCTGGCCTCCACCCCGGTATGGCACCGGCTCTGGGAGTCGGCTCCGCGGACCCTGCTTCAAGCCAGCGAGCTCTCCGTGGGTCTCCCCGAAGGACAGATGGGCAACAGCGAAGTCGGACACCTCAACCTCGGCGCCGGCCGGGTAGTCCCGCAGGACCTCGTCAGAATCTCCCAGAGCATCCAGACCGGGGAATTCTACCAGCTTCCCCCGCTGGTCGAGCTCTGCGCGGGAGTGCGCCAGCGGGGTGGGACGCTGCACCTGTGCGGCCTCCTGGGCCCGGGCGGCGTGCACGCCCTCGACCGGCACCTGCTCGCCTGCGTGGAGCTGGGCATCCGGCACCGGGTGCCGGCGATCGCGATCCACGGCTTTCTCGACGGCCGGGACTCAGCACCCACCCTGGGGGGAGCAGTCGTCCGCACCCTGCTTCAGGACATGCGCCGGATCGCCGGCACCCGGGTGGACGTCGCCTCGCTCATCGGCCGGTACTACGGGATGGACCGGGACCGCCGCTGGGACCGGACCAAGCTGGCCTACGACGCCATGGTGCACGGGGTCGGGACCTCGGTGGAGCATCCGGTGCTGGCGATTCAGGCGGCGTACCAGCGGGGTGAGACTGACGAGTTCATCCGGCCGATGGTCCACCACCGCGCCGGCCTCCCGGTCGCCACGATGCGCGACGGCGACGGGGTGTTGTTCTTCAATTATCGCAGCGACCGGATGCGGCAGATCGTGAGCGCCCTCGCGATCGACGGATTCGAGGAGTTCGACACCGGTCGGCGGCCGGACCTTGCCTGCGTAACCATGACGCAATACGACGCGACGTTCCCCCTGCCCCCCGCCTTCCCTCCGTTCAGCCTGGCCCGCATCCTCGCCGAAGTCCTGGCCGATCGGAGACTCACCCAGTTCCGCACCGCCGAGACCGAGAAGTACCCCCACGTCACCTATTTCTTCAACGGGGGCTACGAGCCGCCCTATCCCGGAGAGGAGCGGTGCCTGGTTCCCTCGCAGCGGGTGGCGACCTATGACCTGGCCCCGGAGATGAGCGCCGCCGGGATCACCGAGGCTCTCTGCCGGACCATCGAGTCGGGGCGGCACGACTTCATGCTGTGCAACTACGCCAACGCCGACATGGTGGGCCATACCGGGGTGCTGCCGGCGGTGATCCGCGCGGTGGAGACGGTCGACGCCTGCCTGGCCCGGGTGCTGCGGAGTGCGGAGAAGGCCGGGAGCAGCGTCCTCATCACCGCCGACCACGGCAACTGCGAGATGATGATAGACCCCACGACCGGTGGAGTGCACACGGCGCACACGACCAACCCGGTGCCGTTCGTCGCCTTGGGGCCGGGCGTGACCAGCCTGCGCGCGGGCGGCTCGCTCCGCGACGTCGCGCCGACGGCGCTGCGCCTGCTCGGCCTGGAGTCGCCGGCGGAGATGACGGGGCGGGATCTGAGGGAGGGGTGAGGGTGAGGTCACTATCGATGAGGGCGGAGATGCGTCGTTGCCTCGAGAGCAGTCCAGTACTGACAGCGGGCGTACTTCATCCCGAGCGGGAGGTACTTCATCCCGAGCGCAGCGAGGGACCTACTCGATATGCTCTCGTGCGCCGCGCGCTCGTCGGAGCTGCGCGGGCAAGGTCCCTCGCTGCGCTCGGGATGAAGTACGTGGCGCTGGGGATGGTGTCCATCACCTTTCTCACCGCCCTCCTCCCCTGCCCCGCCCGCGCCCAGGTCGGCCACCCACCCGGCGGGTCGCCCTATCGCGAGATCTTCCGCGGCCACAGCGTCACCGGCTTTGCCGGGTACATCGGCGGGAGCGGGGCCGAGCTCGGTATCGGGCCGCACACCGGACCGGTATACGGAATCCGCTACGACATCCGGACCGCCAGCGCTCTCCAGCTCGGCATCCAGCTCGCCCAGGCCGACCTGGAGCGCTTCATCGTGGACCCGTTCGTCCAGGTGGCGAACCGGGTGAGCGGGCCGGTGAATCAGCGGGTGTCGTTCGTCGAGGCGGATCTCCAGCTCAACCTCACTGGGGGGAAGACCTGGCGCCGCCTGGCGCCGTTCGTCGGGGCAGGGGTCGGCTTCAGCTTCGCCGGCGATACCCCCGCCGACACCAGTGGCTACGAATTCGGCAACAAGGTCTACTTCGTCCCCTACGCCGGGCTTCGGCTCTTCGTAACCGAGCGGTTTCATTTCCGGGGCGACGCCCGGATCCCGTTCTGGAAATTGAACTACCCGGCCAGTTTCACCGAGGAACCGCCCCTCGAGCCCGGCGACCCGGACGGCGATTCCAACGCGGTCATCGACGACGGACCCCTCAGCGAGTGGACCACCGCCCCGTGGTTCCAGTTGGGGCTCGCCTACTCCTTTTCGTTCTGACGGTGCCGACCTCGCTCACCCGCACCGTCGCTTTTCGAGCCCTGCACCGGCTCTACCGGCCCGACTGGACCGAGGCGCGGAACCGCGAGGTCTTCGGGCCGCTGAGCGATCCACCGGGGCACGCCCACGACTACACCTGCGCGGTGACGGTGCGGGGCCCAGTGGACGAGACCATGGGTATGGTGATGGACCTCGGCCAGCTCGACCTGGTCATGCGGGAGGAGATCGTGGCTCCGTTCGACGGCAAGCATCTCAACCTGGACGTGCCGGCCTTCGCCTACGGGCGGACCTTGCCCACCTGCGAGGCGCTCGCGGCGCACGTCTATCCCCGCGTCGCCGCCCGATTGCCCGCCGGCGTGGCGCTGGAGCGCGTTCGCGTCATGGAGGACCCGACGCTCTATGCCGACTGCACCGGACTCCCCTGAGCGTCGCCCTCCTGTGTTGGCCCCCGGCCGCGGCGCCGTCTCCACTGACCCACATCCTTCATCGGGGGATTGATGCGCATCCGTGTGGCGGTCGCCGCCGGCGTCCTGCTCGCGACCCAGACCGCGGTCGCTGCGGCGCAGCGGACCGGCGACCGGGCGCAACTGGTTTTCACCATCTCCGGCGCCTACATCGACGGCAAAGGGCTCTGGGCCGTCCCCAACCAGAGCTTACAGGAGGGGGGCTTCCAGACCGATCTGGCGCTCAGCCGCAGCATCCAGAACACCATCGGCGCCGCCCTCGCGGCGACGTATTACCCGGCAAACAACTTCGGACTGTCCGCGGAGGCGTTTCTCCTGGGCCTGGGCTACGACGACTCCTGCCGGGTCACCTCCAGCGACAACTCGGCTCGTATCGTCCAGGTATGCGCCAATATCGACCAGCAGGATAAGTCCGCGGCGGCCGCCGCCTTCACCGTCGGCGGCATCCTCCGGGTCGCCAGCCGCGAGTTCATCTCCCCCTTCGCCCGGGCCAGCGTGGGGCTGGCGGTTACCAACCAGAGCTCGCTGCTCACCGAAGGGGTCGCCAGTAACGGCGCCCTTCTGGCGATCTACGAAGACGACGCGGGAACCCGGGTTCGCCCCACCTTCGGACTCGGCCTCGGCGCGACGATGGTACTGAGCCGCGGCTACCACCTGCGCTGGGAGGTACGGGACAACATCGTCGGCATCGAACGGGTCACAGGGCCAACCACCGGACTCTCGCAGAACCCGCCGCACGAGACCGCCCGCAAGCATCTGTTCAGCGTGCTCCTGGGCCTGGACGTGATTCTGGAACGCCAGCGAGGCCGGCGCTATTGAGCCCGGTGCGCGGCGCGATCCTGGCCGGCGGAGGCGCCACCCGGTTCGGCGGCAGGCCCAAGGGTCTCGAGCTGGTCGGTGGCGAGCGGATCCTCGACCGACTCGCCGATACTATGGCCGCCGCGTTCGGGGCGGCGCCTCTGCTCGTGGCGAACGCTCCCGAGGCCGCTGGCTGGCGCCCCGGCCTGCGGGTGGTGGCCGACGTCCGCCCGAATCTCGGCTCGTTGGGCGGGATCTACACCGCCGTGGTGGAAACACCGGCTCCGGTCGTCTGCGTCGCCTGGGACATGCCGTTCGTCTCCCCGGACCTGCTCCGGCGGCTGGCCGACGGGCTCGACGATCACGACGCCGTTCTGCCCCAGAGCGACGGCCGCCGGGGCGTCGAGCCGCTCTGCGCCGCTTACGGACCGGCCTGCCGCGAGGCGATCGCCGCCACCCTCGACGAAGGCGACCTCCGCGCCATTGGCTTCCACCGGCGCATCCGCGTCGGTATCCTCCCTCTCGCCGAAGTCGCGCGCCGGGGCGACCCGGCCCTCCTCTTCTTCAACGTGAACACGGCGGACGACCTCGCCCGCGCGGACGAGCTGTGGCGACGACACGGATCATCTCCATCATCGGGCGAAAGAACGCCGGAAAAACCACGCTGACCGTGGCGCTGGCGAGCGAGCTGGCTCGCCGCGGCCATCGGGTCATGACCATCAAGCACGGCCACCACCCGGCCGACGTGGACCGCCGGGACACCGACAGTTGGCGCCACTTCCATGAAGGCAAGGCCGAGCGGGTGCTGCTCGCGACTCCGGGCCTCCGGGCGCTGTTCGAGCGAAGCGAGGATGAGTACGATCCGGTCGGACTGGCCCGCCGCTACCTGCGGGACGCCGGGATCGTGCTGGTGGAGGGTTACAAGCGAGCCGACCTGCCCAAGATCGAGGTCTACCGCCGGGGGCTCTCCACCCCTCCACTCTTCGACCCCGACGCGGCCAACGCCGATGAATGGGTCGCGATCGTGACCGACGATCCCGCGGTGGACGCGCCCTGTCCCGTGCTGCACTTCAACGACACGATCTGGCTCCAGCTTCTCGCCACGCTGGCCTGGGACCGGTCACGGGAAATTCCGGAGTGACGGCACCACTCGCCGCCGGCGAGGCTGCCCGCCGCATCCTCGACGACGTCCGCCGCCAGCCCGCGCTCCGCATGCCGCTCGACGACGCCCTGGACGCCGTGCTCGCCGAGGACGTGGTGAGCCCGCTGAACATCCCCGCGTGGACCAACTCGGCCATGGACGGCTACGCCACCAGGGGCGAGGACGTGCGCGGCGCTTCCGCCGAGCGACCGGTGCGGCTCCGGGTGGTCGAGCAGCTCCCCGCCGGCCACTTCCCCAGCCGGGCGATCGGCGCGGGCGAGTGCGCCCGGATCTTTACCGGCGCCCCGCTGCCGGACGGCGCAGACACCGTGGTCCGGCAGGAGGATACCGACGAGGGTGCCGAGACCGTCACCATCGTCCGCGATCGCGACGTCGGAGTGAACATCCGGCGCGCGGGAGAGGACATCCTGCGGGGCACCACGGTCCTCCGCGCCGGCGCGGAGCTGGGAC
>JACCSE010000599.1 GCA_013813145.1 Gemmatimonadales bacterium | reverse complement strand
CTGGGTGAAATATGCCGGTGGCCCGTGGACCTCCGGCCGCCAGGTGGCGGCCGCGAAGGCGGATTCCTGCTTGATGGTGACGAACGCATCCCCCGCCACCAGGGTCCGATCCGAGTCCCGGAAGAACGACACGTGGCCGGGCGAGTGCCCCGGCGTGTGGATCCAGCGCCAAGCCGGCATCCCGGGCACCGAACCGTCCTCCGGCAGCGGCTTCACCCACTCTCGCGCGTCGAACGGCCCGCGGGGATAGAGCGGCGACAGCAGCGTCATCGCCCCGCCTCCGACCCACGGGTCGGGCGGCGCATAGGGCGACTCTCCGGTGATGAACGGCAGCTCCAGCCGGTGGGCGAATACCGGCGCGTCCCACCGCTCGGCCAAGGTCCGAAGCGCGCCCACGTGGTCGAAGTGACCGTGGGTGAGCACGATCGCTGCGGGCCGCGCGTCGGCGCCGAAGCGGTCCGCGGCCGCGCCGGCGATCAGTCCGGCCGAGCCGGGCAGCCCGGCGTCGATCAGCACCCAGCCTCGATCGCCGGCCGAGGGGTGCCCGTACAGGTAAACGTTGACTATCGCGATGCGCAAGGATCCCAGATCGGGCGTCACGCTGGTGACCTTCATCGTTCCCTCCTTCTGTGAATGGGCAAGCTATGCGACCGGCGGCCCGCCGTGTGTGGTGCGGCTCACAAGCGCGGAAGCCGCGCGCCGCTCTATCGCGAGGAGGCGCACGGCCCTATCCTGTCGGAGCGACACGGATCGGTGCACGGTGGTCATGATCTGAGGAGGATGCGATGGCGACGAAGCTAGCCCCGGACCAGCAGAGCAACCCCGCGAAGGAACTGCTGGACGGGCTGAACGAGGATCTGCGTGGTGAGTTTCAGGCGGTCATCATGTATCGCCTCTACGCCAGCATGGTCCAGGGACCCTATCGGCAGGAGCTCCGCACGTTCTTCTCCAGCGAGATTGCCGAGGAGCTGGCCCACGCCCAGATCCTCGCCGACAAGATCTCGGCGATGGGCGGCACTCCGGCGGCCGAGCCGTCGCCGGTGCGGGTGGTGCACGAGGCCAAGGCGATGCTGGAGACGGCCCTGAAGGCCGAGATAGAGACGATCGAGCGCTACGTCAAGCGTCGCACCCAAGCCGAGGACGCCCAGGAGCACGGCCTGGCGGCGCAGTTCGACGACATCATCGCCGACGAGACCAACCATCGCGATGAGCTACGCCAGATGCTCGCCCGCTGGCCCTGACCCCGGCGCCTCAGCGCCGGGCGAGCCGTCGCTCGGGCCCCGAGTAGCTGGGGTCGAGCCGGTGCCGTCGCTCGATCGCGGCATCCCCCGGCACGCGGTCCGGCTCCGCTGCTCGGTGCTCCCGCTTCATCGCCGGCGAGGACGCTTGATGCCCGCCGTGCGCGCCGAAGTCGCCGGCGCCGCCCATGGCGGGTTCGGGGGGTGGCCCCGCGGGAGGGGGGAGGTCGTCGGGGGCTTCGGGGGATCGGGACATGAACCGGCTCCTGAGTGAGTTGCTCAACTTAGAGCCTCCGGCGGCCGACCTGTTGTGGCCGGCCTCACATCGCGGGCTACTGCGGCGGAATGGTGAGCGTCACCACGTCTCCGGGAGCGACGAAAAGCTCCTGACTCACCGGCGCCCGGGCGCCGCCGATCGGGTCGGCGAGAAACCGTAGCCCTGCTGGCCGCCGCCGACGAGATAGGGAGGCAACTTCAACCGCTGATTCGAGTGGCCGCTGACAAGCCCGAGGCGCACGCGATTGCCGGCGGCGGTGACCGCGGAAGTAGACCGTCATCGCCGGGCCTCCGGGTCGGAGATGCTGTATAGTCGGTTTGGGGAATCGAGCCAGCCAGGGGGTAGCCGTGCCGGAGGTCGTCACCTATCGGGCGGAGTTCCGCCAGCACTTCGAGCGCCTCAACCGCGAGTGGATCGAGCGCCACTTCGGCCTGGAGCCGCCGGACCTGGAAGTCTTTGGGGACCCTGAGGGCCACATCATCGCTCCGGGAGGGCAGATCTTCTTCGTCCTGGACGACGCAGCTGTGCAGGGCACCTGCGCGCTCGTCCCGCACGGTGGCGACAGCTTCGAGCTGGTGAAGATGGCGGTCGAGCCGGCCGCGCGTGGCCGCGGCTACGGCGACCTGCTGATGCGGGCGGCCATCGACTTCGCCCGGCGCGCCGGGGCGCGCCGGCTCACTCTCGTCTCCAACACCGCCCTCGAGTCCGCCATCCGGCTTTACCGGAAGTACGGCTTCGTGGCGGTGCCGATACACGCCGGGCACGGGTATGAACGGGTGGACATTCAGATGGAAGTAGACCTGACGGAGGTGAACGGTGAACGGTAAACGGGACCTGCTCCATCAGTCCCGTTCACCGTTTACTGCTTACCGCTCACCGTCTTCTACGCCCCCGCCGCCGCCCGCACCACCGGCTGCTCTCCCGTGTTGCTGTCCACCGAGTCGATCTGCACCACGATCGCCGTGATGTTGTCCAGGCCCCCCCGCCGGTTGGCTTCGGCAATCATCCGGTCTACCCAGTGCTGCGGACCGCCGTCGGAAGCCAGGATCCGGGTGATCTGCGCGTCTTCCAGCATGCCGGTGAGCCCGTCGGACGCGAGCAGGACGATGTCGCCCTGCTCCAGCGTTCCGAAATAAATGTCGGGCACCACGTCGCCGCTGGCTCCGACGCAGCGGGTGATCACGTTGCTGTAGGGGTGCACCCGGGCCTGGTCCTGGGTGAGCAGGCCGGCATCTACCTGCTCCTGGACGTAGGAGTGATCCTTGGTGAGCTGCAGGATCTGGCCGTTCCGCAGCAGGTAGGCCCGGCTGTCCCCCACCTGGCCGATGAGATAGCGGCCCTTGAGCAGCACCAGCACCGTCGCCGTGGTCCCCATTCCCCGTTTGTCGTGCTCCGACAGCGTGCGCTCGAAGATGGCATCGTTGGCGGCCCGGATCGCGATGCGCATCCGGTCGCTCGCCTCCTCGTCCGACAATCCGCGGAGCGACCCGATCTCCTGGGACGCGATCCGCACCGCCATCTCGCTGGCGACTTCACCCGCCGCGTGCCCGCCCATTCCGTCCGCGACGATGAAGATGCCGCGCTCGGAGAGCATGAGATAGTTGTCTTCGTTCCCCGACCTGACGATGCCGACGTCGGTGCGGGCGGCACAGGTGAAGTGCACGTGGCTCCGTCAGCTCGTGGTCAGGAAGAAGTAAGCGGCGACGGCACCACCGAGGGCGAGCGCCGCGATCAGCCAGGCCGGCGGGCCGCTCGGCTTGGGGGCGGACGCGCGGATGGGCCGGCGGGGGCGCACCGGGCGCGGCTCCTCCTCGATCACCGGCTCGGCCGCCGGAAGCTCCACCCCCTGCATGATCTGGGTCCCCGCCGGCGGGGGCGACGGCCGCTCGTCCAGGGGCTCGAACAGCACCGCCACCTCGCCGAAACGCAGCGTCGTTCCCGGCGTGAGGGCCGTGTCCCCGGTGACCGGCTCTCCCTCGACGTAGGTGCCGTTGGTGGAGCCCAGATCGGTGAGCAGCCAGATGTTGTCCCGGCGCTGGAGCTTGGCGTGGGTGGTGCTGACACTCGGCTCGGCGATGACGATGTCGTTGTAGTCTGCCCGTCCGATGTTCACCACCGGCACCCTCACCGGCAGCCGCTCGCCGCGCAGCGCTCCGGTGCGCACCAGCAGCGACGCGATCGGCGCCGTCTCGGGCGAAGTGGGCGTGGCCGCTTCCCTGAGCTCGGAGAGCGGCACGCCGTGCATGGTGTCCGACAGCCGGTTGATGGCACCGGTCGGGGCCCGGGGGACGGCACCGCCCTCCTCGGGCGGCGGCGTGGGTCGGGGGCGCATCGGCGTTTGGGCCGGGGCAGAGTCGGCGTAGAACCGGAACTCATCGTTGCCGATCCGGATCACGTCCGCCCGGGCCAGAAGGTGCCGGCGGCCGACCCGCTGCCCGTTGACGTGGGTCCCGTTCACGCTCAGATCCATCAGCACGTAGCCCTCGCCGGTGGTCTGGATCTCCGCGTGGCGGCGGGACACTTCGTTCCCGCTGACCACCACGTCGGCCCCCGCGTCCCGCCCGAAGATCAGCGGCTCCGCGCCGATGGTGTACTCCCGGCCGTCGGTGAGGCAGACCAGGCGCCCACCGGCGGCGCCGGCCTGAGGCTTGGTGGTCTGCACGGGAGGGGCGAGATCGGCGAAGGCGCCGGAGTCGAAGAGCTGGGTGTGGCCGCTGCGCCGGGAGTCCACCGCGAGGATCTCGTGCCCCGCGATCTGGATCTTGTCGCCGTGCAGCACCGGCGTGGGATCGGTGCCCAGCAGCACTCCGTTGATGAGAAGCTCGGCGCCGGGCTCGGCGGACCGGATGGCCGCGGCGCCGCTGGGATTCCCGTTCACGACGGCGTGCCGCGGGCGCACTCCCTCGCCCTCGAGGACGATGGCACAGCCCGGCGCCGACCCTATGACAGTCTCACCGGCGGCGACCGGAATTCGCTGGCCGCCGATTTCGAGGTGCATCATGCGATCGGTTATCCTGAAGGAAGGCTGGTCGCCGAGAAAGCTATCCCTCGGCTCGTAACCGTGCAAGCACACGGTTGTTACGCAATTTGACGGAGCTCCTGACCCCGCAACTGAAGCTGGTACAGCCGTTGATACAGCCCGGCCTGCGCCAGCAGTTCGCGGTGGCTTCCCCGCTCCCGGATCTCCCCGTGATGTAACACCAGGATCTCATCGGCGTGGAGAATCGTGCTGAGCCGATGGGCGACGACCAGGCTAGTACGCCCGGTCATCAGCTCGGCGATCGCCAGCTGAATCTGGGCCTCGGCCTCCGCATCCACCGAGCTCGTGGCCTCGTCGAGCACGAGGATCCTGGGGTCGAGCGCGAGGGCGCGGGCGAAGCTCAGAAGCTGCCGCTCGCCCACACTCAGGCTCCGGCCCCGCTCGCCCAGCCGGTGGGCGTAGGTGGACGGGAGCCGCTCGATGAACCGGTCCGCCCCTACCCGCCGAGCCGCCTGCCGCGCCGCCTCCGGAGGTATGGGGGCATCCAGGGTGAGGTTGTGCAGGATGTCGCCGGTGAAGAGGAAGAGATCCTGCTGCACGAACCCGATGATGGAGCGGAGCTCCGCGGTCGAGACCTCGCGGATGTCCACCCCGTCGACGGTGATGCGGCCTCGCTCCGGATCGTAGAATCGGAGCAGGAGGTTCACGATGGTGCTCTTCCCCGCCCCGGTGTGGCCTACCAGCGCCAGGGTCCGCCCCGGTGACGCGGTGAAGGAGATGTCCCGCAGCACCCACGGTCCCTCCGGACTGTAGCGGAACCAGACCCCTTCGAACCGGACCTCGCCCGCCATCGGGGCAGCGAGTCGCCGGGGCACGGCCGGCTCCGCCACCGTCGCCGGCTCGTCCAGGAGGGCGAAGATCCGCTCGGACGAAGCCATCGCGCTCTGCAGCAGATTGAACTTCTCGGAGAGGTCCTGCAACGGCTGGAAAAACCGGCGAGTGTACTGGATGAACGCGGCGAGCACGCCCACGGTCAGCGTGTCTTCCAGCACCCGCAGCCCGCCGTACCAGAGGAGGAGCGCCATGGCCACTGCCGTCAGGACCTCCACCACCGGGAAGAACACCGCGTAGATCGTGATGGATCGGAGGTGGGCCTCCAGGTGCTCGCGGTTGAGCTGGCCGAACCGCCGAGCCGAGGCCTCCTCCCGCCCGAAGAGCTGGACGATCCGCATTCCCGAGAGCCGTTCCTGGAGATAGGAGTTGAGCCGGGCGAGCCGGGTCCGGATGTCGCGGAACGCTTCACGTACCCGGCGCCGGAAGACGGCGGCGGTGATCCAGACGAGCGGGATGACGGAGAAGGTGACGAGGGCCAGGTCCAGATCGATGGCCAGCATCATGACCATGATCGCGAGCAGGGTGAAGACGTCGCCGAAGATGGTCACCACCCCGGAGGAGAACAGCTCGTTCAGCGTCTCCACGTCGGAAGTCACCCGGGTCATCAGCCGGCCCACCGGGTTCCGGTCGTAGAACGGGATGCTGAGTCGCTGGAGGTGCTCGAAGATCTGCATCCGCAGGTCGTACATCACCCGCTGCCCGATCCAGGTCGTCAGCAGCGCCCCGCCGTACTCCACCACGAACTCGACCAGCAGGGTACCCAGGTAGAGTCCGGCCAGCAGGCCCAGGAAACCGAGGTCGCGCTCCGGAATCGCCGCGTCGAGCGCCCGCTGCGTCAGCAGCGGGCCCACCAGGGCCAGCCCGGACTGAACCACCAGGAGCAGGAGCGCCGCGGCGGTGTGCCACCGGTAGGGGCGCAGGTAACCCAGCAGCCGGCGCATCAGCGTGGCATCGTACCCCCGGTTGGCCGGCTCCTGCTCTTCGCTCATCTGTTCCTCTATCCGCTCGCCGGTTCCGCGAGCGCCCGCCCGTCGATCCCCTTGAGCCCCCGACGCACCCAGCCGGAAAAGATCAGAAACCCGAAGCCCAGGGTGAAGTAGGTGAGGATGAGCCGCCAGACCAGGATGTAGATCGGGGTCAACTCCCGCGGCACATAGGAAGACATCACCGCCGCCGAGAGAACCTCGCCGATGCCGGCGGCACCAGGGGTAGGCGCGAAGTAGAGCAGGAACATGACGAGCGTCTGGATCAGCAGGATGTCGACGAAGTTGGCGTGGAGCCCCAGGGCGCGGAGGGCGACGTAGCCGGCGAGGAGCTTGTTGGCGTGGGATGGTCCCGAGAGAATGGTGGCCCACACGACGGCCAGCCATCCGCGGGGGCTGTTGAAGGCGACCACGATGGCGTGGGCCTCGTCGATCCCGGCCCTGAGCCGCTCCAGCCGCTGGGCCACCCGGCCGCTCCGCCGTCCGATCGCCTCGGCGAGCCGATGGATGAGGCCGGCCACCGCGCGGGGGAAGAAGATGACCACCGCCATCAGCAGCCCGATCCCGCCCACGATCGTCAAGCTGCCGAGAAAGAGATCGTAGAGCGAGAGCCCCAGCAGGTCGCCCCGCTGGCCCAGCGACTGGCCCGCGCCGAACACCACGGCGAGCGGTCCCGCGATGGCGAAGAAGAGGATGGTGCCGACGAAGCTGATGAAAGTGGAGGTGACCGCCACCGGCAGCGGCACGCCGTAGCGGCGCATGGTGTACATCGTCATCGGCCCCGCCGCGGAGTTGAGCGGAGTGATGTAGCCGGCCCAGGCACCCATCCCGCCGGCGAGGATCAGTCCCTTAAGAGGAGGATTGGGGTAGACGTGGCGGGCGCAGACCCAGAGCCGAAGCCCGCCCCCGATCCAGTCCAGCGACGCGAGCCCGAGTCCCAGGAGCACCCATTCCCAACGGATTCGCCCGAGCCCCGCGAAAAAGGCGGAGAGATCGTTACCGTAGACCAGCGTGATCCCGAAGCCGATCAACGAGGCCAGTACCGAGATCTCGAAACCGCGGAGAAGGAACTTGGGGGTGAGGAGGCGGGGCATGAGCGGGGAATCTTAGCAGCGGGGCCGGGAGGGCGGAACGGCGGAAACGGCGGAACGGCGGAAACGCGGGACCTACCTCATCC
>JACCSE010000598.1 GCA_013813145.1 Gemmatimonadales bacterium | reverse complement strand
GAAGAGCACCGCGTAGACCACGCTGAAGATCGCCGCCGTCGCTCCGATGCAGAGCGCGAGCGTCAGCACCACCGACGCGGCCAGCGCCGGGCTCTTGCTCAGCGAGCGGACGGCGAAGCGGATGTTCTGCAGGAGAGCGTCCACGATCAGTCGTTTCTGAGGGCGATCATCGGATCGGAATGCGCGGCGCGGCGCGCCGGCAGATAGCTCGCGGCGAGCGCTACCGCCACCAGAAACACGGTGACGGCCACGAAGGTGAGCGGATCGGTGGCGGCCACTCCGAACAGCAGGCTCTGGAGCACGCGCGTGCCGGCCAGCCCGCCGATCGCTCCGAGCGCGACTCCGGCGAGCACCGGTGCCATACCCTGCCGTATGACCAGCCGTAGCAAATTGTCGGTCCCCGCACCGAGCGCCATGCGGATGCCCAGCTCCCGAGTGCGCTGCACCACGCCGTAGGCGATCACGCCGTAGATGCCGACCGCCGCCAGGATCAGCGCGGTGAGCCCGAACCCGGCGAGCAGTACGGCATTTATCCTGGGGCGGGCCAGCGTGGCGGAGATCTGCTGCTCCAGCGTGGCGATGTCGGAAAGCGGGAGCTCGGCGTCCAACTCCGCCACGGCCCGCTTCATCGCGGACGTCAGCTCCAACGGGTCGCCGCGGGTGCGGGCGACGACCACCAGCGAGCGCATCGGGAACTGGGCGATCGGCAGATAGAGCTGCGGATAGGCCGGCCGCCCCAGCTCCTCATTCCGCACGTCACCCACAACGCCCACGATCGTCCTCCAGCCCGCGGAATCAGCCGGATCGCCCAGCGTGATGCGCTCGCCGATGGCGCTCCGCCCCGGCCAGTACCGCCGGGCCATCGCCTGGCTCACGACCGCCACCGGCGGCGACCCTTCGCGGTCGGTATCGCCGTAGACCTGGCCCTCGAGCAGCGGGATCCGGACCGCCTCGAAGTAGCTGGGACTGGTCATGAACACGACGGCAT
The DNA here is from genome assembly GCA_013813145.1 of Gemmatimonadales bacterium. GTDB lineage: Bacteria > Gemmatimonadota > Gemmatimonadetes > Gemmatimonadales > GWC2-71-9 > CAVVWJ01. Next base: position 2,230 of record JACCSE010000598.1, on the reverse strand, counting down.
CCTGCACTACGGCAGGGGGCGGCGGTTCTACCCCGCCGATGGTGAAGGACCAGTACGGTGGAGAGCCGCCGAGCGGAGGGTCGGAGGCGATCGCGGCCGAGGCGACGCCCGGCGTGGCCCGCACCCGCGCCAGGAGCTCGTCGGCGAACGCCGCCTGCCGCGGCGGGTCACTGTACTTGGCGCGGGGAAGCACCACCACTCCGGTGAAGACGCCTTCGCCGCTGAAGCCCGGATCCACCCGCTGCAGCCGGTCGAAGCTTCGGAGCAGGAGCGTGGCCCCGACCAGAAGCATGAAGGCGAGCGCCACCTCGGCCAGCACCAGCGCGCCGCGGACGCTGCGGACGCCGGCGCCGCCGGAGCTGCCTCGGCTCGCCTCCTTGAGTCCAGTCTGGAGATCGTGTCGGAGCGCCCGAACCGCGGGCACCAGGCCGAAGAGAATGCCGGTCCCGAGCGACAACGCGAGCGCGAAGGTCAGCGCGGGAAGGTTGAGCCCGATCTCGTGCAGCCGCGGAATCGTCGCCGAGTCGAGCGATCTGAGCGCCTGCACTCCCCAGGCCGCCAGCACCAGACCCACCCCGCCGCCGATCAGCGCCAGGACCACGCTCTCGGTCAGGATCTGCCGCACCAGCCGGCGCCGCGACGCGCCGAGCGCCGCCCGGATGGTGACCTCGCGCTCCCGGGCCGCCACCCGCGCGAGCATGAGGTTGGCGACATTGGCGCAGGCGATGAGGAGCACCAGCGCCACCGCCCCCATGAAGAGCAGGAGGGCCGGCCGGATCGGGCCGACCATCTCTTCCTGGAGGCCCACCAGCTCGACTCCCCACCCGCTGTTGGTCTGTGGGTACTCGGCCTCCAGCCGCCGGGCAATCGTGCTCAACTCCTGCTGCGCCTCGGTCGGCGTGATCCGCTGCTTGAGGCGGCCGACGACCGTCAGAAAATCGTTCCGGCGACCGAGCGTCGTGTCGGTCACCAGCGGGGCCCACACGTCCATCTCCTGGTTCAGCCGGAATCCGGCCGGAGCGACGCCGACGATCGCGTGGGGAACCCCGCTCAGCACGATCGTCCGTCCTACCACCTGGCGGTCGCCACCGAAGCGGCGCTGCCAGAACCCGTGACCCAGCACCGCCACCCGGCCGGCACCGGCCCGCTCCTCCTCGGCGGTGAAGGGGCGGCCCGCCGCGGTGGTCATGCCGAGCACCGCGAAGAGGTTCGCGGTGGCCTGGGCACCGCGTACCACCTCGGGCTCGCCTTCGCCGGCCAGGTTGTAGCGGGTGCCGGTGAGCGCCGCCATCTCGTCGAAGGAGCGGCTCTGGTTCTTCCAATCGAGGTAGTCGGGGAGAGACGCCGTCTCCTGGCCGATGCTGACCTGCCGGCCCCAGACCATGACCAGCCGGTCGGGGTTGGAGAACGGCAGCGGGTTGAGCAGCACTCCGTTGACCACGCTGAAGATCGCGGTGTTGGCGCCGATGCCGATCGCTAGGGTGGCGATGGCGGCGAGAGCGAATCCTGGGCTCCGGCGAAGCGAGCGAAGCGCGTAGCGGAGATCCTGCGCCAGTGAGCGCATCTATTCCTCCCGGATCGCCACCATCGGGTCCACCCGGGTGGCGCGACGCGCGGGGAGATAGCTGGCCGCGGCTCCCACCAGGAGCAACAGCAGCGCGATCAGGGCGAACACCAGCGGATCGGTGGCGCTCACCTCGAACAGCAGCGTGGACAGGAGCCGGGTGAGTGCCGCGGCGCCGGCCACGCCGGCGGCGACGCCCGCCGCCACGATGAGCAGCGCGCCGCGCACCACGCCCCAGAGCACCGTGTGCCTGGGCGCGCCGAGCGCCAATCGGATGCCGAATTCGCGGGTGCGCTGGAGTACGCCGTAGGTGGTCGTCCCGTACAGCCCGATCGCCGTCAGCGCCACTGCCAGCCCGGCGAATCCAGCGAGCAGGAGCAGGCTGAACTTCCGGCGGGCGAGCGCCCCGCCGAACCAGTCGTCGAGCGTCTTCACGTCGGCCACGGGCTGGTCGGGGTCGAGCGCCCGCACTTGAGCGGTCACTCCGGCCACCAGCCGCTCGGGATCGCCGGTGGCGCGAACGACCAGCGTCATGAAGTTGTGAGGGAACTGCGGCAGCGCCCAATACACGGTCGGCGAGGCCATGGAATCCACGCCGGTGTGCTTGATGTCGCCCACCACGCCCACGATCGTGGCGACCAGCGTGTCGCCCCACTCCATGTGGAT
>JACCSE010000586.1 GCA_013813145.1 Gemmatimonadales bacterium | reverse complement strand
GGTGGATCCGATGAGCCTGGTGGCATTGGAGTGAGCGGCGGCGGACTGATCTACGATACCCCAACTTCAGGTCAGCTCTGAGGCGTCGCTTGGAGGAACCGCAGCAACTCCTCAGGTGCGTAGATCTTCAGGCGGGCGTTGGAGAAGCCCTGCAGTCGCGCTTGGAGTTTGCCGACAACCCTGGTAGCCAGATAGTGAATAGTCGTGATGGTGGTCGCCCCAAGCACACCGTCGAGTTCATTCGCCGCGACTTTGTCGAGGAGCGCCGTAGCCGGCCCGACGTGCGGGGCCCGAGCGAGCAGGACATCGAGGATGACGTTGGTGTCGAAGAGCACTCTCACCGGTGCTTCTCAGCCAAGTGCGCTCGGTAATCCGCCTCGTCCAGCCGGGCTCCCGCCAATGCTCCCACCAGCGACTGCACGACTGGCGACTGCGCCTCAACCACCGTGGAGGTCGTGTCCAGAGGCGCGTCCAGGCGACCGAAGAAGTCAGCCACCAACTCGGAGACCGATTTGCCGGTGCGCCGCGCATACGCCTTGGCTCACCGAATGACGCCGAGTGCAGGGGCAAACGACCTCGTCTCCGGGCCATGTAATCTGGCCAAGCCGCGGGATTGATCGACCAATTGCGAGAACGGCGTTCCGACCCGTGGAGCAAGGTGGCGTGCAACTCCCGATACGAAGTCCCTAAGCGCTTCCTCACCGTGCAGAATCAGAAGTCGTGGAGCTTCACTCGTAATTCATCGTAGAACGCGGCTGCTCCACCTCGCTCCAACGTCTCTCGGCACACGAAGGGTCTCAGATAGCGCTCGCTACCGTCGGCGGTCGGATCAGCTAGCCAATGTCGTCCGATCAATCATGATTTTCTGTGGGCCAACCCCGTGCGCGGAGCCGACGGTCCGGATAGATGTTGCCCTCCGTGCGTACGCCGGCATTGTCGAGAGCAACTGAGGAAGCATACGACCCACACCGGTGACCTAGCGCAGCCTCTCCTGCAGCACCGGCTGCACCCCCTTCGGATCGGCCTTCCCCTTGCTCCGCTTCATCACCTGCCCCACAAAGAACGCCATCAGCTTGGTCTCACCACCGCGATAGCGCGCGACTTCGGCCGGGTGCGCGGCGAGGACTTCGTCCACCCAGCCGCCGAGCGCGCCCTGATCGCTCACCTGGACCAGGCCCAGGCGGTCGGCGATAGCTTTGGGCTCGCCGTTCGGCGACTGCGCCAGCTCGCCGTACACCCGCTTTGCGGCCTGGTGGCTCACCACGCCGTCACGCACCAGGCCGACGAGGGCGGCCAGGCGCTCGGGGGTGACGGGGAAGCTGCCGCCCTCGTTGTAACTGGACATCACGTCGCCCATGAGCCAGTTGGCCGCGGCCTTGGGCTCCACCCCGGCGCCGACCACCCGCTCGAAGTAGTCGGCCAGCGCGGCCTCGCTGGTGATTACCCGCGCGTCGTATGACGGAATGCCAAGCGCCTGCTCCAGGCGGGTGCGCCTCGCCTCGGGCAGCTCGGGGAGGTCGTCCTGCCGAGCCGCGATCCACTGGGCGCTCAGCTCGAGCGGCGGAAGGTCGGGATCGGGGAAGTACCGATAGTCGTGGCTTTCCTCCTTCGAGCGGGTCGGCTTTACCTCGCCGGTGGCCGCGTTGAAGAGAAGCGTGACCGGCCGCACCCGCTGTCCCGACTCGACCAACGCGATCTGCCGCGCGCGTTCCGCCTCCAGCGCGCGCTCGACGTTGGCGAAGGAGTTCAGGTTCTTCACCTCGGTCTTGGTGTCCAGGCGGGTGTCGCCGGCGGGGCGAATGGAGAGATTGGCATCCACCCGGAGGCTGCCCTGTTCCATGCTGCAGTCGCTCACTCCGGCGTATACCAGAATCTGCCGCAGGGTCGTGAGATAGGCTCGGGCCTCCGCTGGAGAGCGCAGGTCGGGCTCGCTCACGATCTCGGCCAGCGGCGTTCCCGCCCGGTTCAGGTCCACCGCCGTTTTCCCCGGCACCCGGTCGTGCAGCAGCTTCCCGGCGTCTTCTTCCAGGTGCAAGCGGGTGATGCCGACGTCGATCCGCCCCCGGTCGGGCGACTCGAACGCCACCCGGCCTGCCGTCGCGAGGGGACGGTCGAACTGGGAAATCTGGTAGCCCTTGGGCAGATCGGGATAGAAATAGTTCTTCCGGGCGAACCCGCTGGTCGGGTGCACGGTGCACTCGAGCGCGAGCGCGGCGATGGTGCCGAGCCGCACGGCCTCGGCGTTGGGCACCGGCAGCGCGCCCGGCAGGCCGAGGCAGACGGGACAGACGTTGGTGTTGGGCGGGTCGCCGAACGTGGTCCGGCAGGCGCAGAACATCTTGGTCCGGGTGCGAAGCTGCACGTGCACCTCGAGCCCGATCACCGTCTCCCAAGCCATCAGCGCACCTCCGCGTCGGCCGAGATGACCCGCTCGAGCGTTCCCGCCGCGGCGAGCATCCGCTCTTCCTCGAAGGATGGGGCGATGAGCTGCGCGCCGACCGGCAGGCCCTCGCTCCGGCCCACCGGGAGGCTCAGCGCGGGCAATCCGGCGAGGCTGATGGCGGAGACGAAGACGTCGGCCAGGTACATCGCGACCGGATCGTCGGTCTTCTCGCCCGCGCGGAACGCCGGCGTAGGCGTGGTGGGGGTGAGCAGCAGATCGATGCCCGAGGCGAAGGTCCTGCGGAAGTCGTCCGCGATCAAGGCCCGGGTCTGCTGCGCCTTGCTATAGTAAGCGTCGTAGTAGCCCGCGCTCAGCACGTAAGTACCGACCAGGATCCGGCGCTGTACCTCGGGGCCGAACCCGCCGCCCCGGGTTGCCCGGTAGAGCGAGCGGATGTCGCCCTCGGGACCGATCCGCCGGGGACCGTAGCGCACGCCGTCGTAGCGCGCGAGATTGGCCGCCGCCTCCGCCGGCGCCACGATGTAGTAGGTGGGCACCGCGAAGGCGGAATGGGGCAGCGAGACCTCGCACAGCTCGCCGCCCAATTCCCGAATCGCGTCTCCGGTTCGCCGGAGCGCGGCGGCAACGCCGGGGTGCAGGTCGGCGGGGAAGTACTCGCGCGGAAGCCCGATCCGGAGACCCGCGAGTTCGGGCAGCGCGGCCGGGACCTGCATCGGTGGCCGGTCGACCGTCGTGGCATCGAGCGGATCGAGGCCGCTCATCACGCCCAGCACCTTCGCCGCGTCGGCGACCGTGCGGCCGAAGACCGAGATGCAGTCGAGCGAGGAGCCGAACGCCACCAGCCCGTACCGGCTCACCCGGCCATAGCTCGGCTTGACGCCGACGACCCCGCAGAAGCTGGCGGGCTGCCGCACCGAGCCGCCGGTCTCGGAGCCGAGCGCGGCCGGCACCACCCCAGCCGCCACCAGTGCGGCCGACCCGCCGGACGAGCCGCCGGGGACCCGATCGGGATCCAGCGGATGCCGCACCCGGCCGAAGGCGGAGTGCTCGGTCGAGGAGCCCATGGCGAACTCGTC
>JACCSE010000577.1 GCA_013813145.1 Gemmatimonadales bacterium | reverse complement strand
CGCCACGGTCCCACCGCGCCCGGTAGCCCCAGACCGGACGGGCCAGCTCGAAGGTGAGCGTCACCTCGTCCACCGCGGCCTGGGCCCAGGACACTCCTCGGACCAGCGAATCGGCGCTGCCGTAGCGGATCCAGTTCACGTCGCCGACGGCGCCGTAGAACCGAATCACTAGCGATCGATCGTGCTCGGTCACCTTGAACGGCACCCGCCGGGTGAGCGGAATCCGAGCCGTCACCCGGTCGCGGCGGGGCGTGAGGGTGATCGAGCCGACCACGGCGGGGGTGACGATCGCCTCCTCCACGCCCCGGGCGTCCCCCAGTGCAACCCACGCCTCCGCCGCGGACGAGAGCCGGAGCCGTAGATTGTCGTTCACCCGCCCGCTCACGACGGCGCGGGTGCCGGTCGGAAAGAACCAGTGGTAGGTCCCTTCCGGCAGCGCCCGTCCCACGGTGACGCTGTCCGTGGTTCCCACCCGGGCGCTGTCGTCGTCCAGCTCGGCCACCGGCGCCACGGTGTCCAGCAGGGCGAGCTGTAGCGGCCAGCGGGTCCGAGCCGTATCGGCGCCTCGGATCGCCTCCACGACCGCCCAGGCGGAGTCGGGTGGCAGCGAGTCGAAGGCAGGGACCGCGCAAGGCGTAGAGCCGCAGCCGACCGGTGCGGTCATCGGCGCCGTGCCCGCGGCCGCTGCATTCATCGGAGGCGGCGGGAGCGGGGGAAACACCGCGCCCGGATCCGGGCCCACCGCTCTCCCCCGCAACACTCCGGCATACCGGTCGTGGATGATGGGAGCGGAGAGATTCGCGGTATCGCGGTCGAACGCGCGCACCGCTCCGGTCACCGCCTCCTGCACCGGCGCCGGCGCGAGCGGCACGATCGTCCCATCGGTCAGGACCAGCCGCACCTGGGCCCCTTGGCTCGCCTGAAGCGAGAGCGCCAGGTACTGGTCGCGGGGCCACCAGATCCTGCCGCGCGGCGCGAGCGACCTGGTGTCGATCCACACCGGCGCCGGCGGAGGCGGGGCGCGGAAGCCGCCTCGCCGCACCTCGTGATCGATCGCCGCGACGCTGGAGTCGGTACGCGCCTCGATGCGGAACCGCATCAGGCTGTCGGGCGGCAGCGGAACCCAGGCGAGCCAGGCGCCGTTGGGCCAGACGCGCACCGGGAGGCCTTTGATGGTGACTCGCGCGTCACCGGTGCCGGTCGAGCCAAAGATAAAGCTGGAATCACGGGCATGGACCAACCCGCCCGCCGGCGGGTAGACCACCCGCAGGGTCAGCGGCCCGCGCGCCTCGGGGACCGGGGGAAGCGAGGCCGAGGGCGAGAGTTGCGGGGCGGAATCGCGGGCGGCGGAGTCGGCGCCGGCGACGGGGAGCGGGGCCGCGGGAGGCGCCGAACCGGACCCGCAACCGCCAATCAGGAGCGCCAACCCCGCCCAGCCGGGGCATCGAGCCGGGAGCATAGGTGCAAGGTACATGAGGGCTATGACTTACGCCAAGCGGACGTTGACGCTCCCGGGAGCGCTCCCTATCTTCGTCCCATGACGAGCGCCGGGGTCCGCGTATCCGTGTTCGGGAAGACCGACCTCGGGCGCACCCGCGAGCACAACGAAGACGCGTTTCTCGTCGCCGACCTCAGCACCGGCAGCGCCAACCTCCAGCCCGACGTTCGCAATCACGACATCGGCCCGCGCGGCTCCCTCTTCATGGTGGCCGACGGCATGGGCGGCGCCGCCGCTGGGGAGGTGGCGAGCGCGATGGCGGTCGAGCTCATCTTCCGGCATCTCTCCTCCGCCTGGGCTCGCGACTCCGATGGTTCCGCCTCGCGGTTCGCCTACCGCATGAAGGAAGCGGTGGAGCTGGCCAACGAGCGGATCTATGCCTATGCCCGGGAGCATCCCGACGTGCGCGGCATGGGGACGACGGTCACGGCGGCGGGGGTCTTCGGCGACGACCTCTATCTCACCCAGGTGGGCGACAGCCGCGGCTACCTGATACGGAGCGGCGAGGCGATTCAGCTCACCAAGGATCAGTCGCTGATGCAGCGGCTGGTCGACGCGGGCGAGCTGACCGAGGAAGAGGCGGAGCAGAGCGAGCGCCGCAACATCATCCTCCAGGCGCTGGGCCCGGATCCGCGGATCAAGGTGGACCTCACCCATCAGTCGCTCCGCCGGGGCGATGTGCTGATCATCTGCTCGGACGGCCTCTGCGGACTGGTGCGCCGGGAAGAGTTCGCCATCATGGCGCTGGAGCACCCGGACCTACCCGGCCTCTGCGGCGCGCTGATCGACCTCGCCAACGACCGCGGCGGACCGGACAATATCACCGTCGTCGCTGCCCGCTTCGATGGGGACGCGCTGCCCGAGCCCGATCCCGGTGAGGACGTCGGCTACCAGGTGTACCAGCTTCCGGAGACCGAGCCGGCGGCGGAAGAGCCTCTCGCGGTGTCCTCCGGGCCCGAGCCGGTAGAGGCGTTGCCCGCCGACACGGCGGACGATACTGGACTGCCGCGCGGCTTCCTCGTCGTGGCGGCGCTGTTCGTGGTAATCGCCCTGCTGCTCCTGGTCCTGCTCTGACCGCATCCGCCTCCCGGGAAGATCCCGCCTCTACCGCGGCGGACGCGCCGCTCCGCGTGCGGCTGGCGTGGGTGGCGGCGCTCTCTTTCGCTTCCGGCATTCCGTACGGTCTGTTCACCGATCTCATCCCGGTCCTGCTCCGCTCCCACGGCGCCACGCTGGGCCAGATCGGCCTGCTCAGCACCCTGGCGCTGCCCTGGGCGCTCAAGTTCCTCTGGGCGCCGGCGGTGGACCGGCTGGGCACCCGTCGGCGCTGGATCGGCGCCTCGCAGCTCGGGCTGGCGCTGGTGCTGGTTGCGCTGGCGTGGAGCGGTGCCGACGTCTCACCCGCGTACCTGGCCCTGATCTTCGCGCTGGTGGCGCTTTCGGCGACGCAGGACATCGCGATCGACGCTTATACCATCGAGCTGATGGATCGGAGCGAGCTGGGGCCGGCCAACGGGACCCGGGTGACCGCCTACCGGCTGGGCTGGATATTCGCCGGCGGGCTGCTCGTCGCCGCATCCGCGCCGCTGGGTTGGACGGCGGTGCTGCTGGTGGGAGCCGCCATCTTCCTGGGCTTCGCCGCGCTGGCCAGGCTGATCCCCCCGACGAGCGTCGAACGAGAGCCGCATCGGCCGATCCTGGAGCCGCTGCGCGAGCTGCTCACCCGGCCGGCGATCGGCGTCGCCGTGCTGTTCGTGCTCACCTTCAAGCTAGGCGACCTGGCGCTGGTCCCCATGGTGAAGCCGTTCTGGGTGGACAGCGGCTACAGCGTGCAGCAGATCGGCTGGGTTCAGACGACGCTCGGCGTTGGCGCATCGATCGTGGGGGCGCTCGCGGGCGGCCTCGCCACCCGGCGGCTCGGCACCTTCCACGCGCTCTGGGTGCTGGGGGCGGTGCAGGCGCTGTCCAACCTCACGTACTGGGGTGCGGCGGTGACGGGGGCGCAGACGGGGATGATGTACACCGCGGCGGTGGTGGAGCAGTTCACCCAGGGACTGGGGACGGCGGCGTTCCTCACCTTCCTCATGACCCTCTGCGAGCGGCGCTACGCCGCGACCCAGTTCGCGCTGCTCAGCGCGCTGTATCGGGTGGGGGGGATCGCGGCGGGCGCGGTATCGGGGGTGATGGCGGAGCGGGTGGGGTATGCGAACTACTTCCTGTTCACGTTCGGGCTGGCGCTGCCGGCGTTCGTGCTGCTCCCGTGGTTGCGGAGGACGGTGGCGAGGGAGTGATGCGGCGGGCCGCGGAGCTTCGTTCGCGATCGGGGTGTGTCCGACCGGAGGACTGTGTGCTTGTCCGAAG
>JACCSE010000546.1 GCA_013813145.1 Gemmatimonadales bacterium | reverse complement strand
CCTCGGCCGTGGGCGGGCCGGCGTCGGCGCGGTGTCGGCTCTCGGCGGCGGCTCCGAGCGGGCGGACTCGGCAGGCATGGCGACCGAATCGGCGGGCGAAGCTGCCGGCGAGCTGCCCGTCCCCGTCTCTCCAGCGCCGAGGTCCTGGGGCGCGGCGCCCGGCGCCGGTGGCACGGCCAGATCCTCGCCACGCCCCCAGCCACCGGCAACCGCGACACCGAGGACGAGCGCGGCGGCTGCTACCAGAGCTAGCGCCGGGCGCCTCGACCGCCAGCGCGGAACCGGTACCGTTGGTGGGGTCGGTGTGGTCGCCTCCCGCCTTGCCGAGTGTCGGGCGAGACCCGGCCACGAGATCGGCCCGCTCTCGGTCTGCCGCTCCGGGAGCAGCGTCGAAGCGAACGCCTCCATGGATGGAAACCGCTGCTCCGGGTCCTTGGACAGGGCGCGCTGAAGGGCGTTCGAGATGGCGGGCGGGATGGCGGGACGGACCGTGCCGGCCGGCGTGGGCATCTCGTAGATGTGCATGTACATGAGCGCATGCACGGTGTCGGCGACCAGCGGGAGCTGTCCGACGAGCATCTCATACCCTACGACGGCCAGCGAATACTGATCGCTCCGGCCGTCGAGGGGCTGACCCTTGGCCTGTTCCGGACTCAGGTAGCGGGGCGTGCCGATCATCTGCCCCTCGGAGGTATACTGGGTCTTCGCTTCCAGCGCCTTCGAGATCCCGAAGTCGGTGATCACCACCCGGCCGGAATCGTCCACCATGATGTTGGAGGGCTTCACGTCGCGGTGGATGACCCCCCTGCGGTGCGCATGGCCCAACCCGCAGGCCGTCTGCCAGAGGATGTCCAGTGCGTGCTCCATCGGCAGCGACTTGGCCGCGAGCAGCTCGTCCAGCGACTTGCCGTCCACATACTTCATGACGAAGAAGTGAAAATCGCCGACCTGCTCGACCTCGTAAATCGGAATGATGTTGCTGTGGTCGAGTCCCGCGGCGATTTTGGCCTCGCGCTCGAACCTCCGGACGAAGGACGCCTCCTCGGCGAGCTCGGGGCGAAGCACCTTGAGCGCCACCATCCTGCCGAGCCGGAGATCTTCGGCCAGGAAGACGGCCCCCATGCCACCGCGGCCCAGCATGTCGCTGACACGGTAGCGGTCCTGAACGGTCTGGGTGACCGCCTCGAAGAGCTCCTTCACCGCCGCGCGCTGGCGCGTGCTGACCTCGGGATCCGACAGGTCGGCGCCGCAGATCATGCAGAAGCGGCTCTCTTCAGGCAGGGACACCCGGCAGAATGCGCAGTCCATTTAGGGCCCGAAAGTCGGGGACCCCTCCTGTACGGTCAGCAGCCCGAGGCCGCTGCCGGACATCGCGATCGGAAAGTTGGTGGTTGGCGGGTTTGAACCTGACTCGCTGGGTTGAGACCGGTGGTAGCAAGATACGGAGCCGCCAGGGCGCCTGCAAGCAGCCCGCGCGAGCCGGTTCCGAGCGAATTAAGTCCATAGAAGAGACTGCGTTGGCGGCGCCTGGAGAGAACGTGTACGTTTGCCGTCATGTGGCGGCTGAGCACGTTCGGCGGACTCTCGCTCAAAGACGAGGGTTCGCTGCAGATCCCCAGCGTCGCGGCGCAGCGCCGCCCGCTCGCGCTGCTCGCGCTCCTGGCGGATTCGGGCGAAGCGGGCCTGAGCCGGGAGAAGCTGCTCCTCTATCTATGGCCGGAAAGCGACGAGGAGCGTGCCAGAAACACGCTCCGCCAGCTGCTCCATTCGCTTCGTCGAGGCCTCAATGAGCCCGATCTCCTGTTGGGCACCAACGAGCTGCGACTCAATCCGGCCGCGATCACCAGCGACGTGGGAGACTTCGTCGGCGGGTTGAGCCGGCGGGACCCCGAGCGGGTCGCGACGGTCTACCGGGGCGCGTTTCTCGACGGGTTTCACCTGGGCGGCTCGGCGGAGTTCGAATACTGGATGGACGCCAGACGCGCCGAGTACGCTTCCCGGGCGGCCTCGGCCATAGAGAGCCTCGCCCGGGAGACGGGGCAGCGGGGCCAGCCCGTCGCCGCCCTGGACTGGTGGCGGCGCGTCGCCGCGCTCGATCCGCTCAACAGTCGGATCGCCATCGAGTTGATGAATGCCCTGGCGGCCTCGGGGAATCCGGCCGGAGCGTTGCAGCACGCCCGCGTGCACGAGACCCTGGTGCGCGAAGAGCTTGGCGCCCCGCCCGATCCCGCGGTTGTCGCCGTGGCCCAGCGACTGCGGGAAGTGGTCACGGTCCCGGTTCCTCCGCCAGCGCCGAGGGCGGCGGCTCCCGCTGCCGGTCAGGGACAGGTCGTCAAGCTACGCGATCGGCTCCAGACCGCCGTAGGAGACCGCTTCACGGTAGAGCGGGAGCTGGCGCATCGGGACGGGACCAGCCGAGTGTTCGTCGCGCACGACCGGAAGCACGACCGGAAGGTCGCCCTCAAGGTCCTGCATCCCGCCCTCGCATCCGCCCTGGACCTCGAGCGGTTCCGGCGCGAGATCGCGGTGACGGCTCGCCTTCGCCATCCCTACATACTCCCGATCCTTGAATCCGGTGAGGTGGGCGAGCAGCCCTGGTACGCGACGCCTCAGCTCGACGGCGAGTCGCTGAGGGAGCGCCTGGTTCGCGAGCCGAAGTTGCCGTCGGCGGAGGCACTCCACATCGCGGCGGAACTGGCGGAGGCGCTGGAGTATGCCCATCGCCAGGGGGTGATTCACCGCGACATCAAACCGGAGAACATTCTCCTGGCTGAGGGCCATGCGTTCGTCACCAACTTCGGGCTGGCGACCGCGCTGATCTCGTCCGCCGGCCCGAAGCTCACCGGAACGGGAATCCTGGTCGGCACGCCCGCATACATGAGCCCCGAGCAGGCGCGGGGTGCGCTGCTCGATCCGGTGAGCGACGTCTACAGCCTCGGCTGCGTGCTGTATGAGCTGGTCGTCGGCGCGCCGCCCCATTCGGGGCCGACGCCTCAGGCCATCATCGCCAAGCGAACCGCTGAAGGGACGCAGCCTGCCCTGCCGCAGGGGCTGGCCATTCCAGACCGGATGTCCACTGCGCTGGCCCGAGCGCTGGCGCCGCAACCCGGCGACCGACTCTCCGCGGCCGAGTTTCTCCACCATGTGAGGCAAGTGTCCCCCGACGCGGGTGAGCCCCGGTCTCCCGCTGCTGCCACAGACGACGTGGCC
>JACCSE010000545.1 GCA_013813145.1 Gemmatimonadales bacterium | reverse complement strand
CTCGTGGGGGGATGCGACGGTCGAGAGCCATCTCGCGATCCTGGCCGGCACGCCCGATACCCACATCGCCCGGAAGCTGGGTGGCGCGGAGGCGGCACGGATCGCCGGCCGGGCCGGCGAAGTGGTGGCCGCCGGCGGTGTGCGCACGCGCGAAGGGCGAACCGCCCTCGCGGCCTTCGACGCCGAGCTTCGGGATGCGAGGAATTCGCGCAATCCCGGCGCCACGGCTGATCTGACCTGCGCCGCGCTCTTCGTCGTTATACTAGAGGATGACTGGAACTCCTGAGGAGATCGTCGTGCGGAGCCCATTCCGGGTGCAGGTCAGCAAGGACTACATGGTGTTCGCCTCGGCCCACTTCATCACTTTCCGGGGCCACCAGTGCGAATCGCTCCACGGCCACAACTACCGGGTCGGCGTAGCGGTCGAGGGGACGGTGGATTCGGAGTGTCTCTTCGTCCTCGACTTCAGCGTGCTGAAGCAGATCACCCGGCAGCTGGTGGACGAGATCGACCACAAGGTCCTGCTCCCGGCGCTCAATCCCAAGCTGGGCTACCGGGAGGATGGAGACCGGTTGGCGGTGGACTACTTTGGGGAACCGACCTACGTCTTCCCCAAGACCGACTGCGCCATGCTTCCGATCAAGAACACTACGGCCGAGATGCTGGCGCAGTACCTGGGAACGCGGGTGCGCGACGAGCTGGCGCGCGGGGGCTACACCCGGCTCACGCGGCTGGAGCTGGAGGTCGAGGAGAACTACGGGCAGTCTGCGATCTATCGCGAGGTGCTCGTCTCCGATTGAAGCGCGGTGACGTCGCCCGCCCCGATGCATCCGCTGTGGATGGCACTCGCCACCAGCGCCGCGTCACAGCCGGCATCGCGCATCCGCTCGAGGTCCCCCCGCGCGAGCACGCCGCCTCCAGCCAAGAGGCGCACGGCGGCGAGCCGGCGGCGGAGTGTCTCCAGCAGTCCGAGATCCAACCCGGAACCCGTTCCCACCCGTCCCACATCGAGCACCAGCAGACTCCGCACGCCGGCGTCCACCGCCTCGGCTGCGAGTCTCGCGGCATCGGGCCTGGCGCCGCCCGCGTCCCGCATCGCAGGATTGAGGATGGGACTACCGAGCCGGAGATCGAGGCTGAAGATCACCCGGGGCGGCCCTACCAGCTTCACGATTTTCCGGAGGTCGGCGAACGCGTGCAGGCTCTCGAGCCCGACCACTACCGCATGAGCCCCGCAGGCGAGCACCTCGGAGGCGCCGGCTGGCTGACCGGTGCCGGCGTCCACCAGCAGCGGGCCGGAGAATGGTGGCTCCAGCGCCGCCAGTCCGCGGAGGGTAGAGCGCTGGATCGCGCCTCCCTGGATGGCATCGAGATCGGCGACGTAGCACTCCGCCGCTCCCAACGTGGCTCGGAAGGCGCGGAGCTGCGCCATGGGGTTCCCTTCCGCTCCGGGCGTCAATACCGAGCGCACCGGCTCGTAGCGTGAACGGTCGCCGGCGCGGGCGTGCACCGCAACGCCGTGCGACAGATCGAGCACCGGGATGATCTGCATGCCCCATATTACAGCCGCCGTCCTCGGCTGGGACATCGGAGGAGCGAACGTCAAGGCGGTGCGGCTCGATGGCCGACCAGGCGGCGCGCCCGCGCTCCAGTCGCGGTCCACCCCCCTCGAGATCCAGCGCGATCCGGCGGCGCTCGCCCCGGCGCTCCGGCGGCTGGCCACGCAACTCGGCGCCGGCGGGCGACCTCACGCCGTCACGATGACGGCCGAGCTGTCGCAGGCTTTCCGCACCAAGCGCGAAGGGGTCGGCGTGGTCCTGGACGCGGTCGAGGCCGCGTTCCCCGGAGCTGAGATCGCGGTGTACACTGTGGCCGGCCGATTCGTCGCCCCCGCCGAGGCGCGCTCCATCCCGCTCGAGGTCGCGGCGTCCAACTGGGCCGCGACGGCCCGCCTGGTCGCGCGTTTCATACCGAACTGCCTCCTGGTCGACATCGGAACGACTTCTACCGACATCATTCCCATCGCCGCCGGCGAAATGGCAGCGGCAGGCCGCACCGATCCGGAGCGGCTCGCAAGCGGAGAGCTGGTCTACACCGGCGCGCTTCGCACCCCGTGCGAGGCGGTCGCCGGGGAGGTGCCGGTCGGCGGTGTGCCCTGCGCCGTTTCGGCCGAAGGCTTCGCGCTCATGGGAGACGTGTACCTCTGGACCGGCCGGCTCGCGCCCGAGGACTACACGGTGGTCGCCCCCGACGGGCGTCCGGCCACGCGAGAGTTCGCCGGCGAGCGGCTGGCCCGGCTGGTATGCGCCGACCGGGAGATGCTGACCGACGAGGCGATCGGCGGGATCGCCCGCGCTTTGACCGAGGCACAAATCGGCACGGTCGCCGCCGCCATCGCTCGGGTCTACGCACGGCATCCCGGGCTCGGCGTTGCCGTCGTCACCGGCTCGGGCGATTTCATCGCCGCGGAGGCCGCGCGGCGGGTCGGGCTCGTCGTGGTGCCGCTGGCCGACCGGATCGGCGACGCGGCACGGACCGCGCCGGCCGCCGCGGTCGCGTGGCTGCTGGCCGAGGAGCTGGGGGACCGAACCAGGTGACTACAGCCGCCCACGCGCTCATCGTGGTCAAGCTGGGAGGTGGGCTCAGCGCCATACCCGGGGCGCTGGAGACGGCGAGCGCCGGGGTGAGCGAACTGGCCCGGCGCTGGCGAGTGGTCGTGGTACCGGGCGGGGGGCCGTTCGCCGACGCGGTGCGCGAGTTCGACCGGCACCTTGGCCTCTCGGACGACGCGGCGCACTGGATGGCGATCCTGGCGATGGACCAGTACGGGCACGTACTGGCGGAGCGGATCGCCGGGGCGGTGCTGGTGGAAGAGCCCGGCGGCATCGGTGCGGCGCTCGGCGCCGGGCAAGTGGCGGTGTTCGCGCCCTACCGCTGGATGCGCTCGGCCGACGTGCTGCCGCACACCTGGGATGCGACTGGAGACAGCGTCGCGGCGTTCGTGGCGGGTGCGCTGGACGCCGCGCATCTGGTGCTGGTGAAGCCGGGGAATGGGCCGGCCGAGACGGCGGTGGATGGGTGCTTCGCGGGCGTGGTTCCGGCCGGGCTGCCGTGGACGGCGATCGGATGGCAGCGGTTGGGTGGGTTGTCGGCGCTGCTCTTAGGGGATGGGCATCAAGGGGTCGGGATGAAGTAGCTGCGCAGGGCGTTGAGGTCAGTGGTTGTGCAGAGCGACCATCAGGCCGGCCAAGGTCAGCATCGTGGTGACCCAGAACCCGAACATCCACCTGATGAGCTCTACACGCATCTGCTGGAGCTCAGTGCGAAACTCAAGACGAAGTTGTCCGATCTCTCCCAGTAGCTCGATTCGAAACTCAGCCAACCGCTGCTCCAACTTCGCGTCGAATCGCGCGAAGTTGAGCTCGTTCAGCTCCCGAAGATCCGCCCGGTAGGTCAGGTCCACGGCGTTGAACCAATCCACC
>JACCSE010000535.1 GCA_013813145.1 Gemmatimonadales bacterium | reverse complement strand
GTCCACCATGGCGCGGATCGCGGTCCACTGCTCCGGGCTCGGCTCGCCCGGCGGGTCGTTGGCCCCGCGGGGGCGCATGGCCGTGTTGTAGGCGCGGAGCGAATCGTGATCCACCGGCGGGGTCACGATGCCGATCGCGTCGTTGTGCGCGCCGAGCGCGACGTACTGCCCCCGCAGCGCCGGGTCCGAGCCTTCCAGTACGGCCACGACGTTGGTGGCAGGCAGCACCGTCGGCTCGAAGCGGATGTCGCCTTGAAGAATGGGGCCGGCCTCCCCCGGCCGGAGCTGATCGAGCGACCTGCCGAGCAGCTTGGGTACCGAGGCGGTCGGCAGGAAGATCATGCGGGGCTGAGTCACGCCGGGCGGAACCTCCAGGTTCGACCGGAGGGTCAGGTTCGGGGCCCGGAGTTGCTGCCCGAAGGCGCCGATCAATGGATCGATCCCGGTGATCACGATACCGGAGACCAGCCCCAGCCGTCCATCCGGGCTCAGATCGGGCGCGCCCACCGTCGCGTTCCCGCCGGCGTCGCTCCGGAAGACGACGACCTTGCCTTGCAGCTCTTCCCGGGGCGGCAGGCCCGCGGTGTCGGCGATGCCACCGATGTAAACCAGCGGCGCCCCGTCGATCGAACGGGCGGGTACCTCGAACGTCGGCTGATAGGGGTAGTAGTCCTCGAAGACCGTGAGCCCTGTCGCCCCGGAGCGCAGCGTCGTATTGCTCGGGTCAACCGCGTAGCTGGTGAGCGGCACCCGTTGCAGGTAGGTCCCCGAATCACCTGCCGGACGAAGACCCAGCCGGGCGACCTCGGCAGCGACGTATGCGTTCCCTTTCACATTGCCGGGAGTCCCCGTCCGGCGTCCCCCCATCGAGTCGTCTGCGAAGATCGAAATCCGGGTCCGCAGGTCGGCGGGTGTGATTGCCGCCGAGGTGGCGCCGCGGGGACTCGGGGCTTCGGCCGGCGGACCGCCTCCGCCGCACGCCGCGATCACGAAGCTGAGAGGTAGCGCCTGTGGCCAGAACCGACACATGTAGGACCGCCCGGGTTGGAAGTGACGGGAAAAATATCCCAGCACTACCCGAAGCGGCCCGCGAACGTTTCACTCAGCGGGATTTGGACGCCGGCGACCGGGTCAGGAGCACCGTCGCCGCGCCCGGCCCGGCCTCTGGCGCCCCAGCCGGCGCGACCACCCACCCGATCGCGCGCCCGCCGTCCACCACTTCGTAGCCTATCCGCATGGTTCTCCCCCCGGCTGCTGAACGTCTCGCCTTGAAGCATTCCGGACCTCTGTGACGTAGGTGAGATGCTTTGAGGAGCTGGAGGGTTGCTTGGCAGAGGGTGAGCGGGGCAGCGGGGCAGCGGGGCAGCGGGGGGAACATACTTCATCCCGAGGGACCCCTGAGTGAAGCGAAGGGGACCGAGGGACCTGCTCGCCCAGGCTCGATATCCGCGAAGCAGGTCCCTCGCTGCGATCGGGATGAAGTAGCCGGCCGGTGTGCCGTTCCTGTCCCCCCACCCCCCTGCCCCGCTACCCCCCTCCCAAGCAACCCTTTCCCCCTCCCCCGTGTCCCACATTCGGTCTGAGCCCACGACCTTCACCTGCCGGAGCCTGTGAACGACCGCGAATTGATCGGGCGAGTGCTGGCGGGTGATCCGGATGCCGAGCGGGCGCTCTACGATGCGCACGTGGACCGCGTCTTCCGGCTGGTCTATCGGA
Organism: Gemmatimonadales bacterium; assembly: GCA_013813145.1. Taxonomy (GTDB): domain Bacteria; phylum Gemmatimonadota; class Gemmatimonadetes; order Gemmatimonadales; family GWC2-71-9; genus CAVVWJ01. Next base: position 553 of record JACCSE010000535.1, on the reverse strand, counting down.
TGGCCGGGGACATGGATCGCGCGCAGGACTGGGTCCAGGAGACTTTCATCCGGGCCTTCGACCGGCTGGCGGGGTTCCGCGGAGAATCGGCGCTCTCTACCTGGCTCTGCTCAATCGCGATCTCGATCACCCTCAACGGCCTGCGCAAGGTTCGGCGGTCCAACGAACGGGAGGTCGCGCTGGACGACGCGAGCGGGATCGGTACCTCGCCCCGGGAGGCCGACCCCGACCTCAAGGTTCGCCTGAGCCAGGCGATCGACGGGCTCCCGGAGGGGTATCGCACCGTGTTCGTGATGCACGACGTGGAGGGCTTCACCCACGGTGAGATCGCGCACGTGCTGGGCGTACAGCCGGGCACATCCAAGGCCCAGCTCTTCCGCGCCCGGGCCCGGCTCCGTGAAGCGCTGGCCGATTTCGCGAGGGAGTGACGGTATGGACGACGAGCAGCTCGACGAGCGCTTGACCGAAGCCGCCCGCGCCTACCACCGGCCACCGGAGGTGCCGCGAGAGGCGATGTGGGAAGCGATGCAGAGGCGGCGGGGCAGGGGAGCAG
>JACCSE010000533.1 GCA_013813145.1 Gemmatimonadales bacterium | reverse complement strand
GGGATGGTGCTGGCCAAGTCCGGCAGCATCACGCCGCACACCGGTTTCGAGGCCGAGGTCTACGTCCTGACCAAGGAAGAGGGTGGCCGCCATACCCCGTTCTTCAAGGGTTACCGGCCGCAGTTCTACTTCCGCACCACCGATGTCACCGGTTCGGTGGAGCTGCCGGCCGGCGTCGAGATGGTCATGCCGGGCGACAACATCCAGATGACGATCGAGCTGATCATCCCGATCGCCATGGATGAAGGCCTGCGGTTCGCGATTCGGGAAGGTGGGCGGACGGTGGGGGCCGGGGTGGTTACGAAAATTCTGAAGTAGCTAGTGGCTATCAGCGATCGGCTATCGGTCCTGCAGCACCGAGCCTCGGCTCGCGAGGACTGCTAGCTGATAGCCGATAGCTGATAGCGCGACCAAAGGGAGCCCCAATGGCCCAAAAAATTCGCATCCGTCTCAAAGCCTTCGACCACGTGGTGCTGGACCAGGCCGCGGCGGACATCGTACGCACCGCCGAGAAGACCGGGGCGCAGGTGTCGGGGCCGATCCCGCTGCCGGTGAAGACCGAGCGCTGGACCGTGTTGCGCAGCCCCCACGTGGACAAGAAGAGCCGGGAGCAGTTCGAGTTGCGCACCCACAAGCGACTCCTGGACATCAACGATTCGCGGCCGCAGACCATGGACGCGCTGACGAAGCTCGACCTCCCCGCGGGCGTGGACGTCGAGATCAAGGTCGAATAGCGATGACGACGGGACTGATCGGCCGGAAGCTGGGGATGACCCGGGTCTTCACGGAAGACGGCACCGCGGTGCCGGTAACGGTGATCGAGGCCGGCCCCTGCCGCGTGGTGCAGGTGCGGGACGGCGGGGTGCAGCTCGGCTGGGGCGCCCAGCGGAAGCAGCGAGTCACCCGGGCGGAGCTGGGCCATGCCCGGAAGGCCGGACTGGACGCGGCCCCTCGGGTGCTCCGCGTGTTCGACCTGAACGGCGACGCGCCGGCCCCCGGCGCCGAGGTCAAGGTGGACATCTTCACGCCGGGCGAGCTGGTCAAAGTCACCGGCACCACTAAGGGCCGCGGATTCCAGGGCGTGGTACACCGCCACGGGTTCGGCGGCGGGCCGGCCAGCCACGGCAACACCCGCCACCGGAAGCCCGGCTCCATCAGTCCCGGCACCGACCCGTCGCGCGTGATCAAGGGGAAGAAGATGCCGGGCCACATGGGCGCCGCGCGCCACACCGAGCTCGGGCTCACCGTCGTACGGGTCGACGCCGAGCGGAATCTCCTCTTCATCCGGGGTGCCATTCCGGGCTCGAGGAACGGGATCGTCACCGTGGCCAAGCAGCGAGGCCCGAGCCGCCATGATTGAGGCGCCGCACTACACGTCCGCCGGCGCCAAGCGCGACGCGAACTTCGCGCTTCCGGCGGACTACTTCGACGGCACCGTGAACGAGCCGGTGCTGCACCAGGCGGTCAAGGTCTACCTGAACAACCAGCGCCAGGGGACCGCGGCTACCCTGACCCGGAGCTTCGTCTCCGGCGGCAACCAGAAGCCGTGGAAGCAGAAGGGCACCGGCCGGGCCCGGCAGGGCTCGACCCGCGCACCCCACTGGCGGGGCGGCGGAATCGTGTTCGGCCCGCACCCGCGGGACTACCGCACCGACATCCCGCGTAAGGTCAAGCAGCTTGCGCGGAAGTCGGCGCTCAACGCGCGGGCCCGCGAAGGCGCGCTGCACGTGGTCGAGCGGTTCGCCTTCCGCGCGCCCCGCACGGCGCAGCTCGTTTCGCTCCTCGGGAGCCTCGGCCTCGGAGGCCGGAAGGTGCTGGTGCTCACCGCGGGCTCCAACCTCGACGTCTTTCTCAGCGGCCGGAACCTGCCTGCCGTCGAGGTGCTGCCGTACGCTGAAGCGTCGGCGTACGACGTCCTCTGGTCGGACGCTACGGTCGTGGAGGAAGGCGCGCTCACCGGGGTGATGCCGGAGCCGCTCCCGGAGGAAGCCGAGGAGCCAGCCGGCGCGAAGCCGACCCGGAAGCGTTCCACCGCCAAGCCGGCCAAGAAGAGCGCCAAGAAGGCCGCCGCCAGGTCGGCGGCCAAGGCGACCAAGAAAAAGAAGGCCACCGCCCGGAAGGCCGCGGCCAAGAAGCCGGCCACGAAGAAGTCCGCGCCGAAGAAGAAGTCGGCGCCGAAGAAGAAGAAAGGGTCCAAGTAAATGCCCTCGCTGCACCAGGTCGTCGTGCGGCCGGTGGTAACCGAGAAGAGCTCGGCCGCCTACCAGGCGCGCCGGGAGTACACCTTCGAGGTGCACCCGGAGGCCAACAAGTACCAGATCCGGGACGCGCTCCAGAAGCTGTTCGGGGTCACCGTGACGGACGTGCGCACCATGCAGATGCGCCGTCACTCGGTCACCCGGGGTCGCACCCGCGGGACCACGCCCCGCTGGAAGAAGGCGATCGTCACGCTCAAGGACGGCGACTCGATCGCCGTGTTCGAGGGCTGAGATGAGCATCAGGCAATTCCGGCCGATGACGGCCGCCACCCGCTTCCGCTCGGTCTCCGGGTTCGACGAGATCACCCGCGACACCCCGGAGAAGTCGCTGGTGGAGCCGAAGAAGCGAAGCGGCGGCCGGAACAATCAGGGGCACCTGACCTCGCGGCACCGGGGTGGGGGACACAAGCGCCAGTACCGGAGGATCGACTTCAAGCGCAACAAGTTCGGGATTCCGGGCCGGGTTGCCGAGATCGAGTACGATCCCAACCGGAGCGCCCGCATCGCCCTCATCGTCTACGCCGACGGCGAGAAGCGGTACATCCTGCACCCCAAGGGGCTGCACCAGGGCGATACAGTGATCTCCGGGCCCGGGTCCGACACCCGGAACGGCAACGCGCTGCCGCTGGGCGAGATCCCGCTCGGCACGACGGTGCACAACATCGAGCTCAAGATCGGCAAGGGCGGCCAGCTCGCGCGTACCGCCGGGTCCAGCGCCCAGGTCATCGCCAAGGAGGGGCAGTACGTCACCCTCCGCCTCCGCTCTTCCGAGATGCGCCTGGTGCACGGCCGCTGCCTCGCCACCGTCGGCGAGGTCGGCAACTCCGAGCACGAGCTGCTGTCGGTGGGCAAGGCGGGCAAGAGCCGCTGGCTGGGCAAGCGCCCCAAGGTGCGCGGCGTGGCCATGAACCCGGTGGACCACCCGCTGGGCGGCGGCGAGGGCAAGAGCTCGGGTGGCCGTCCCCCGGTGTCTCCGTGGGGCAAGCCGGAGGGCCGGAAGACGCGGCATCGCAAGAAGGCGTCGACCAAGATGATCGTGAGAGGACGGAAGCGGGGGAAGGCGACGCAATAGAGGGCTATCAGCTATCGGTCCGCTGATAGCCGGCCGATAGCTGATAGCCGATAGCCCATAGACGAGACACCACACATGGCAAGAAGCGTCAAAAAAGGCCCGTTCGTGCAAGAGGCCCTGATGTTCAAGGTTCAGGTCCTCAACAGCAAGAACGAAAAGCGCGTCGTCAAGACCTGGAGCCGGGCGAGCACGATCCTGCCCGAGTTCGTGGGCCATACCTTCGCGGTGCACAACGGGAACAAATTCGTCCCGGTATACGTCACCGAGAACATGGTGGGCCACAAGCTCGGCG
>JACCSE010000525.1 GCA_013813145.1 Gemmatimonadales bacterium | reverse complement strand
CCTCCGGCCACCCTGGTTCACGCCACCCTCGCCCGCATGCGGCGTCGCGACACCCTCGCGGCGCTCGACCAGCTCACCGCCCACCAAGTGGCCGCCCGTGCCGGGGTGCGGCTGCTGCTGGTCCCCTCGCTGATTCGCACCGACGGCCGGTTGACGATGGCGTACCGCATCGAGAACAGCGCCACCGGTGAGACGATGCGCGCGCGAGAGAGAGGGAGTGAGGCGGCCGCGCACCCCGGGCCCCTCGTGGGCGGATTGGTGGAAACGGTGGAACGGGACGTCTCCGCCGCCGCCGGCGTCGTGCCGAGGCTCGAGCCCTTGCCGCCGGTGACAACGGCGTCCCTCGATGCGCTGCGTGCCTACGCATCAGGAGTGCGGCTGAGCAATTCGGGAGACGACGCCGCCCGGGTCATGCTCCGGCGCGCCATCGCGCTTGATTCCACGTTTCCGGCCGCGGAGGCGATGCTGGCCTACCTTGCGTGGTTCGACTACGACCAGCGAGCCGCCGAACGTCATGCCACGGCCGCCTTGCGGGCCCTGGACGGGCTTCAGCCGGCCGAGCGGCTCAAGACGATGCTCGACGCCGCCAACGCGCGGGAGGACTGGCCGACCGCGATCGATTGCGCCTGGGCCCTCATCGAGCTGGATCCCACCGAGGCGAATCCGTGGCACATTCTGGGACAACTGCTCTACTTCAACCGGCGCTTCAGCGCGGCGGTGGACGCCTACGACAGCGCGCGGACGAGGACGCCAGGCAGTCTTCCGGTCACATTGTTGGTCAACCGGGCGACGGTGGTCGCCCGAGTGGGACGGATTCAGGAGGCGGTGGAGAACTACGAGGCCGCGTTCGCGGCCGATCCGGCGCTGCTCCGCCATCCGTACGTGAATCACGAGTACGGCGCGGCGCTCGTTCGGCTCGGGCGCGTCGCGGACGCCCGGGTGGCCTACGGAGCCCGCCTGGCCGGAAGCCCGGCCGACCGGGCGGGGGCGCTGCGCTCGCTCGCGCTGCTCGAAGCGCACGGAGGAAGATTCACGCGGGCGAACGAGCTGCTGGGTGACGCGGTCACCGGCAGCACCGCGGCGTCGGACACCCTCGGCGCGACGATCGCGCATCTCCTCCGCGCCGAGGTGTCAATGACGCGGGGAGACTCCGCCCGCGCGTTGGCCGACCTGGCCACGATCGAGCGATACGCGGAGGCCAAGCCGCTGCCCTACGAGGTGGTGACTCACGCGGTGAAGCTCCTCGCCCGGGCTGAGGCAACGCCCCGTGCGGCGACGCTGCTCGACCGGCTGGAGTCGCAGACTACCGCGATCTCGGGAACCGCCCGCGCGAGGCTGCTGCTCGCCCGCGGGGAAGTCCTGCTGGCGCGGGGACGCGTTCGCGAGGGACGCGCCGCGGTGGAACAGGCACTGGCCCTCGATCCGACCACCGAGGCCAAGGAGTCGGCGGCGTTCGCCGCTTCGGCGGCGAACGATCCGGGGCAGGCCGCGAGCCGCTACGACTCGCTCGCCGCCGGCAGGGGGATCGACTGGGACGGTCACGTCGTGATCGAGCTGGGCAAATACCTGGCAGGCCGCGCCTGGGACCGTGCCGGGTACCCCGATCGTGCCCGCCCCCGCTACCAGGCGTTTGTTGCCGACTGGTCCGCCGCGCCTTCCGACTCGAATCTTCCCGCTGTCATGGACGCGCGGCGCAGGCTGGCGAAGCCGGGCAGGGGCGGCTGAGCTCGACGGTCCTCAGGGGCGGGCGGCGGCGCTCAGCACCCGTTGCATCTTCTCCAGACCGATCAGGGCTTCCGGGCTGCCGAGCAGCAGCGTCCCGATCACCTCCTGGTGCAGCCGCGCGATGTCGGCCGGGGATATACCGCCCTGACCTTCCAGTATGACGTCGGTGGCCGCCGGGGAGCGACGCAGATCCGTTTCATGGTGACCTCTTCCCTGAGATGAAGGTGGGCCGCCAATGGGCGACCAGGCGCAGGAGCTGCTCCCCCGACTCGAACCGCTGCTTCTCTCCGGAGCCCAGGCGTTCGACCTGGCCCTCGAGTCGGTGGGACTCCTGCTCCGGGCGCGCGACTCGAAGCATGAAGTAGTCGAAATGTTGGTCCGGCTCGCTCGGGCTCATCGCAGCTCCATGGTGGGCGGTTCGCGGCATTGCCTCAGCGCCCTCCCATGGGGAAGCCGAACCCGATGGAGAGCTGGATGTCCCGCTGGCTCACCGGCTCGCCCGCCGCGCTGGTGAGACCGTCGAGGTTCTGCTTGTACAGGTAGGCCTCGGCGCCGAGCTGGAGCGGGATCGGTCCCAGGCCGACGGCAAGCAGTGCACCGACGGTTCCGCCGATGCTGGTCTTGTCTTGCAACTCGGCGTACGCCGTACCGCTCCGTCTCACCATCGCCACGCCGCCGTTCACCTGAAACGAGACTGTGCGATTGGGCGGAATCACGAAGAAGGCGAGCTTTCCGGAGCCGAAGAAGAGGTTGGCGTCGGTGGTCTGCTGTGACTGGTCGAAGGAGTACCGCAGGTTGCTGGGCACGTAGGCACCGGTAGCCTGGAAGCCGAGCCGGCGGCTGAAGTCGATGCCGAGCCGGCCGCCGAGTGCCAGGCCGACCTCCTGCTTGAACTGCTGGCCGGCGAGGGCCTTGGTCAGCTCCGCGGTGGGGATGTAGACGCCGACGGTAGGAGCGAGGCTGACGCGCTGGGCGGCTGCGGGGGTGGCGTATGCCACCAACCCGGCCACGGTGGTCCACAGGGAGATACCACGGACTAGGCGGGACACTTGGTCCTCCTTTTTTCGAGGTGACGGCCGGCGCTGATCTTTGCCTGTGAGACGCGGCGTGGGCCGGTCGGCTCTCACTTGGGCGGCCGTGACGAACCACCGCTCGCGTAATCACTGTGTACGCCAACCTACGAGCCGGCCGCAACCGGGCGTCAGGCTCGGCGTCAAGTGCCTGCGGATGTTGCCGTTGAGAGGTGCCGCGGGAAGCGGGATCGGAGGGAGTACTGCTGCACGCCGGCCGTCATCCCGCCTCCGCCGTCCATAGTCCGGCGTAGTCGAGCACCCACCCCCGCGGGTCTACCCGGAGTATCCCTGCGAAGGTGGTGGTGCCGGGGAGATCGGCTTCATAGTCATATTCAGCTACCGACCGGCGGGCATAGCGCTGAACCAGCGGAGTGAGGATACCCGCCGGCCATTCCAGCCATGCGGAGCGCACCTCTGCTGCCTGGCCCACCGACAGGTCCAATCGCCGGAGCGGCAGCAGGTTCGTGGCCGGAGTGAAGCTGAGATCCAGATCCACGCAGCCCTGTACCTCCGGACAGCACACGTCGTTCAGGGTCCAGTCCCCGGAGCGTGCCCGCCGGAGCCGAAGCTGGAACGATCGGGTACCGTGCCATCCGTCCACGCTGGACTCGGTCGTCCGCCAGTCGGCGTCGCAGCGCACACTGTAGTGCAGCGCTGTTGGGCCGCCATTCTCGTGAAAGACGGCCGTGCCTCGAAGCTCGAGCCCGGTCCCGGGGTCTCGGAGGGTGGCCGCGTCATGCCCGGGTGCATCCAGCCGTCGCCACAGGATCGACATGTCGCCGCCCAGGCTCCCCACGGACCCTCCGTGTCGCCGTTGTCGGCGGCTCAGCTTTGGTAGGGCTCCGCAGATCGCGGGGCGCCGGGTGCCTGTTGGTCCAGGGACTGCCGATACCTGACGCACCCCCGGATGAATTCCGGCCACTCAGGCACGGTCGGTACCGGGTCCCCCTTCTCGGGCAAGAGCCCCCAGAGCGCGGGATGATGCCAGCAGAGCCCATGACCACTACTATCCCGGTGTGCGCGAATCCCTCGACGGAGCTTCCGCACTTCGTCGATCAACTGCGCGTGGGACATCCCAGTCAAATCCTCGTCCATTCGCTCCTCCGCGGGGATCTCGTCGTGGATCTCTTTCCGGGCTAGAAGGTGCCTGAGTGATCGAGGTGCCGCAGTACCCGACAGGGATTGCCCACGGCGAGCACGCCGGCCGGCAGATCCCCGGTGACCACACTCCCCGCTCCGACTACCGACCCGCGCCCGATCCGGAACGCCCGGACACACGATCACGCCCCCGCCGAGCCGGACATCGGCCTCGATCGTCACGGGCATCCCCTGCTCGCGCCCCTGCCGCCGCTGAGCGGCGTTCAGTGGATGGCTCGCGGTCAGTAGCTGCACCGCCGGCCCGATCAGAACGTCGTCGCCGATGTGCACCGGGGCCGGATCGAGCACCACGCAGTTGAAGTTGAAGAACACCCGCTCTCCGAGGGTGATCTGGGTACCGTAATCGCAGAAGAACGGCGGTTCAATCCAACTGCCCGCGCCGATCGTGCCGAGGAGATCGCGGAGCAGCCCGTGGCGCTCGACCCCGCCCTGCTCGGTGCCGGCGTTCAGGCGGGAGAGTAGGCCGCGGGCTCGGATGCGGGCGGCCTCGAGCTCAGGGTCGCGGGGATCGTAGCGCCCGCCACTCACCATCTTGTCGCGCTCAGTCGCCATAGGCGTCGCCTCCGGTGGCTTCGTGTCGTTGGGCGGCGTCAGCGTCTCGGACTCCCGTGGCAACCATGATGCGACCAGCCGGCATCTCGCGTCGTCAGGACCGCGGAGCTCAGGATGCTCCTGGCCTCGGGCGCGCGTCCATGCCGAAGTCCGCATGAACCTGCTCATACCATTCCTTGGTCGTCCAAGGCGCCCCAGTCCACCCAGCCCTCGTCGCTCAGTGATTGGCGCCAGCCCAGGAACGCCGTCGCGTCGGCCCCGACCGGATGCCGCAATTGCCAGGTACCACTCTCAACGATCTCGACCACCTTCGCTCCCACGAGCGATGCGGGAGTCGGATTCTCGAGGGAGGCGGCGAACCTCGCGGAGCGCCTCCAGCGCGACCTTCGAGGCGGCGTAGGGCGCCAGGGGCGACGACGCGATGCGGCCGGAGATCGACGCCATATTCACCATGCATCCGATTCGCCGCTCGCGCATCGTCGGAAGTACCCGCTGGATGCAGCGGAGCGCCCCCCCGACGCAGCGGAGACACTGGGAACGCCTTGCCGATGGCGTCTTCCTGTTCGCGCTTACACTGACGGGCGCCATTTGCGTCCTCATCGCCTACGAGCTGATCTGAGGCGTCGGCCTGACGACACGCGTATCAGCTGGAATGAAGCGGCTGACCTCCAGGCGACGTGGTAGCAGGTTCGCTCCACAGACCGAACGCGGTCAGTGCCGCACACCCTGGAGGCCGGCCATGGAGAATATCGGACTCAATCTGCACCAACGCGACAGCCAGCTCTGGATCCTGACCAAGGACGGCGAAGTGCTCGAACGGCGGATCACCACGCCCGAGCGTCTCAGGCCAAACCGTGATCGTTGCCGATCCCAACTACGCCCCGATGTACGCCCCTTGGAGCGCGCGGGTGAAGACCGACCGGCGCGATGCCCGCACCCTGGCCGACGCCCTCCGGCTCGAGGCCTATCGGCCGGCCCACCGGCGCGCCGATCGGCGCCGGCACGTGCGGGCCGAGCTCGCCGTGCGCGATTCCCTGGTGCGGACCCGGACCCGCTATGTCGCCCTCGTCAGAGCCCTGGTGCGGCGGGAGGGCCTCCGGCTGGCGAGTGGCGCCGCCGAGCCCACCCGGGCCAAGCTCGCCACCCTCCCCCTGCCGCCAAGGGCGTGAACGAATAGCAGTCCTGCAGCGATCGCGGACAGCCCGAGACCCAACAGCACAAATCCTCGGCTCATCCGATCTCGATGTGCAGTGAACTACGGTGGCGTCCGCCTAACGACATGCGCATCAGTTGCGGGCGATCAGGCCCGCGCCCGCACAAACCCTTTCACAGCCGGTCTCCGATCTTTGTGCGTCCGCCTAACGAAAATGCGCATCAGCTGCAGGCGATCACGCCTGCGGCCGCACAAACCTGGTTACTCAGGGAGCCTGCCGCCCACACAGCAGCCTGCGCCCTTCCGGCCTGTCGGCCGCATGCGCTGGTTAGCTGCGCAGCAAGTAACTACTTCCTCCATATTACCTTAGCTCAAGTGGCTTGTATGGGAGTACCCAGTGTACTACCTTTGGTAGCATGGCACCCAAGATTTCCGAACGGCACGCCGCCGAGCTGGAGCGTATGCTCAGCAAGCACGAGAAGAAGCAGAAGGCTTCGGTGAGCCTTTCGGGCGAGCTCATCCGTGCAGCGGACCTACTCGCAGGCAAGGCGCAGCGATCCGCATTGCTTGAGCGTGCGGTTCGCCGCTACTTCCGGCAGCTGCTTCGTCGAGTCCGCCACGACCGGGATCTCCGTCTTATCGACGCGCGAGCCGAGGTCACCAATCGCGAGTCCGATACTCTCCTGGACCTCCAGAGCTGGCCTGGATGAGTCTGGCTCGTGGTGAGATCTACCTGGTTTCACCGCCGCCGGGTAAGGACCCCAAGCGCGCCCGCGCCTTGGTCGTAGTGAGCCGGCAGACGTTGTGTGACTCCAAAGCGGATAAGGTGATCTGCGCACCTATCAACACCGAGGCTGACGGCCGATCGACGGAGGTAGCCGTCGGAGTCGAAGACGGCCTGAAGCACGAATCGGTCATCAACTGCGACCAGCTCGTCTTGGTCGAGAAGTCCAGGCTGAGCAACTATATCGGCTCTCTCTCGTCGAAGAAGCTGGCTACCCTTCGTGACGCATTGCGTATCGCTCTCGACGCCGAATAATCCCCGCAATACTGGCTGCTGTTGGCGCGGCCTAACGGATCGCAAATCAGATTGGGATGAGAAGGCCAAACCTCTGAGCGGCAGGCTACCGTTCAGTGGTCTTCACACCAGTGCACGGGCGGACTGCCCACCGCCCAGAGGTTGGCCCCATGATCACACAGCGGATGGTGCTTCCCAGGCTAACGATCGGCCTGGATCTCGGCGACCGCTTTACCCAGCTCTGCGCGCTCGATGTCCGGGGGCGGGTGGTCGGCACGGAGCGACTGCCTACCACGCCGCCGGCACTCGAGCGCCACTTCACCGGCCTCCCGCACGCGCGCCTCGTGCTCGAGGTGGGGACCCATTCGCCCTGGGTGAGCCGTCTGCTCGAGCGTCTCGGGCACGAGGTGCTGGGGGCCAACGCGCGCCAGCTGCGGCTCATCTATGGGAGTGACCGCAAGAGTGATCGGGTGGACGCCGAGACGCTGGCCCGGCTCGGGCGGCTCGACCCGACGCTGCTCAGGCCGATTCAGCACCGCGGCCCCGAGGGGCACGCCGACCTGGCCCAGCTCCGGGCTCGCGATGCGCTGGTCCGGACCCGGACCCTCCTCATCAACCACGTGCGCGGCGCGGTGAACGCCTGGGGCGCGCGACTGCCGGCGAGTTCCGCCCCGGCGTTTGCGACCCGAGCCGCCGCGGCGATCCCCTCGGTGCTCCAACCCGCCCTCGGCCCCCTGCTGGAGCTCAGCGCGCGGCTCACCCAGGAGATCCGCGGCATGGAACACCAGCTCGAGCGGCTGGCCGTCGAGCGCTACCCCGAGACCGCGCGCCTGCGCCAGCCCAGCGGAGTCGGGCTCCTGACCGCCCTCTGTTATGGGCTCACGCTCGAGGATCCCAGGCGCTTCGCCAGAGCCGGGCCGTGGGGCCGTATCTCGGCCTCTGTCCGCGACGGGACCAGTCCGGGGGGCGCGACGCGCAGTTACGCATCACGAAACGCGGGGATGCGATGCTCCGCCGCCTGCTGGTCAGTGGAGCGCAGTACATCCTGGGGCCTTTCGGACCTGACACCGACCTGCGGCGCTGGGGGCTCCGCCTCGCGGCCCGGGGTCGGAAGAATGCGAAGAAACGCGCGGTGGTCGCCGTGGCGCGCAAGCTCGCCACGCTCCTGCACCGCCTCTGGGTGAGTGGCGCGGTGTATCAGCCGCTGCGCGCCGCGGCCTGAGCCCGGCGCGCGGCGAGGGACCAGCAACTGGCCGGCCGAGACGCCGGCGCTCCATCGCCCGATCGGGAGACTGCGATTGCAGCTGAGAGCCGGATCGACCCGAGCTCGCAAATCAGATAGCAGCCCCACGCGGATCGCCACGTGCCCCGGGCGCCCAGTGCGCCCACCAGAGTGCGGATGGAAGCGAGTCGGGGAGCGCGGGCCGATCGGCCGCCACGGCGGCCCTTGACAACCAAACCTTCTCATGGAAGCTGCAGGCCCTACATCGCTCGCGCCCGCACAAATTTATCGCTTCCTTATTTCAGCCAACGATGCTGCCGCCCGCGCGGAGCCCCGCGCCGATCGGCCTGTCAGTCTGCATTTGCTGGTTAGTGAATCCCGGCAACCTCGAACGGCCGGTCTCAGCCACCGGGATCGTTCCCATCCGGCTGGGGGCCGAACAGCCCGGCGGCGTATGTTGTTCGTGGCCGGCCATACCGTCAGCGGCGGCGCGTTGCGCTCCAGGGCTGGAAGGTTCGGAAGGAAACGAAAAACGCCCCGGGCTCTCACCCGGGACGTTCTCGATTAGCGACACCTCTGGGTTAACTCCCCCGAGAGCTTGAGCGAACTCTAGTACATCCC
>JACCSE010000510.1 GCA_013813145.1 Gemmatimonadales bacterium | reverse complement strand
TACCACCGGTGCCAGCAGCCAGAAGCTTGCGCCGTAGAACAGCCCGACGGCCAGCGAGCAGAGCGCGCTCGCCGTCATGGCAATGGTGACGACGCGGGCGTAGCCCATCCGGCGGGCGGCCCGGCCGCCCCAGATCGCGCCGGCTCCTCCGGCGGCGATGGTGCCGAACGCGAGCAGGTACACGAGCGCCACCGGCGTGACTTCGCCCTCCGCGGCGCGGGTGGCGGCGCTCGCGGCGAGGAAGGCGGGGATCCAGGTCCACATCGCGTACAGCTCCCACATGTGACCCAGATAGCCGGCGGTCGCGAGGCGGGTCTCCCGATGTCGGGCCACCGCGGCCACGAGCTTCCAGGAGAACGGCCGGCGGGGGAATTCGTGAGGGCCGTCGCGGTAGGCCACCGCCACCAGCAGCCCCGCCAGCACCGCGCCGGCGGACGCGGTCAGAATGACGGTTCGGAGTCCGCTGACGTCTGCCGACCGCACGAGATACGGGATCGCCTTTCCAAGGGTGAGCGCGGCGACGATGGTCCCGATGGCGAGGCCGCGGTCGGTGCGGAACCAGGTGGCGGCCATTTTCATGGCGGGGGGATACACCCCGGCGAGGAAAAAGCCGGTGAGGAAGCGGCAGACCAACGCGCTGCCGAAGCTCGGCGCCGCCACCAGCGCGGCGTTGGCGGCGGCGCCGAGGAGCGCGGAAACAGCGAAGTAGACCCGCGCAGGAATCAGATCGGCGAGGTTGAGGATCGCGGCGCAGGCCGTCCCTGCGACAAAGCCGAGCTGCACCACGGCGGTGAGCCAGCCCGTCTCCGACGGACTCAGTGCCCAGAGCGCCCGGAACTGACCCGAAACGGCGCTCGCCGAGAACCAGAGCGACATGCCCAACACTTCGGCCAGGGCCAGAATGCCGAGGACCTGCCACCGCCGGGTGTCGTTCAGCCGGCCGCCTCCAGCGCGCGGGTCGCCGCCTCCCAGCTCTCGAAGGCCTGGTCCAGCTCGGCTTTGGCCGCCTCCAGCCGGACGCCGAGCGTTGCGGCCAGGGTGGTCCCTTCGGGCGTGAGGTAGAGCGCCGGATCCTCCAGCTCGCCACCGAGTGCCGCCACCTTGCTCTCCCACTCCGCGACTCTCGTCTCCGCCTCGGCGAGCGCCCGCGCCGCGCTCCGCCGGGCCGACTGCTGCCGCTTGCGAGTGTCCTCGGGGCGGCGGGTCTGCTTCCGCTCCCGCACCCGGCGCAACGACTCCTCTTCCGCCGCGGCTACCGCGGCGGCGTGCGCCCGCTCCGCGCTCGCGGCCTCCCACTCTTCGAACGACCCGGGGAAATCGGTGATCCGGCCGCCGTGAAGCACCCACACCCGGGTGGTGAGCGCGCGGAGCAGTGCCCGGTCATGGCTCACCAATAGTACCGTCCCGTCGTACTCCTGGATCGCGTCCTCCAGGGCCTCGATGGATTCGACGTCGAGGTGGTTGGTCGGCTCGTCGAAGATGAGGAAGTTCGCGCCGCTCAGCATCATCATCGCCAGCGCGACCCGGGCACGCTCGCCCCCGGAGAGGGTCCCGGCCCGCCGCTGCACCGAGTCCCCGGAGAAACCGAAGCGGCCGAGGTGCCCCTGGATGGGGCCGCGCCCCCAGCTGGGCCGGAGCTCGCCGATGATCTCGTATAACGTGCGGTCGGGGGGAACTTGGGCGAGGTCCTGCCGGTAGTACGCGATCCGGACCGACTCCGGCACCCGGATGCTACCGCCGTCCGGGGGCCGCTCGCCGGTGACCGCGCGCAGATAGGTGGACTTCCCCGCCCCGTTCGGCCCGACCAGTCCGATGACATCCCCCCGCTGCACCCGCGCGGAGAATCGGTCGAGGAGCAGGCGAGCCCCGATCTGGAGCCGGACCGCGTCGGCCACGAGCACCTGGTCCCCGCCCCGCCCGTCGGCGCTGAGCGTGAGCGCCATCGCGCCTTCCTCGCCCGGCGGCGGACTGAGCCGGCTCACCCGCTCCAGCCGCCGCCGGCGCCCCTTGGCCTGCGCGCTGTTCCCGCCCGCGATGTTGCGCCGGATGTAGTCC
>JACCSE010000507.1 GCA_013813145.1 Gemmatimonadales bacterium | reverse complement strand
CTCTCCAGACGATGATCCGGGATCTCGCGCGGCGGCGCGCCCGCGAGCGGCGCGGCCTGGCGCTGGCGGAAGGGGTGCGGCTGGTGGAGGAAGCGCTCGCCGCGGGCATCGCGCTCAGGGGCGCGGCCGTCTCTCCAGCGTTGGAAGCTACTACCCGCGGCCGGTCGCTCAAGAGCGAGCTGTCCCGCCGTGGCGTGCGCCTGGAGCAGGTGAGTGAGGCCGAGCTGGATGGGTTGGCCGACACCGAACACCCGCAGGGAGTGGTGGCGGTGATCGAGCCGCGCCGGTGGCGCCTGGAGGACATCGCCGTCGGTCCCGGCTCGACCCTGCTCGTGCTCGACGCGGTGCAGGACCCGGGCAACGTCGGCACGATGCTGCGCACCGCCCTGGGCCTGGGCGCGGCCGGTGTGGTGGCGCTGAAGGGGACGGCGGAGCTCACCAGCCCCAAGGTGGTTCGCGGCAGCATGGGAGCGCTGTTCAACCTGCCGGCGGTATCGGCCGAGACCGAGGAGTTCCTCGGGTGGGCCCGCGAGCGCCGAGTGCGGATCTGGGTCACCGCGGCGGAGGGTGAGCCGCTGGGTACCGCGCACGGCGCCCACCACGAGCGTCCGCCGACCGCCCTGGTGCTCGGCAATGAGGGCGCCGGCGTCGGAGCGTCGCTCGAGGCAGCCGCCGAACGGCGGGTAGCCATCCCGCTCGCGCCGGGCGCGGAGTCGCTCAACGTCGCGGTCGCCGCCGGGATCTTCCTTTACGAGGTCATGCGTGCCGATTGATCCGCTGGTCCCGGAAGCGCTGGTGATCGGCCTGGCCGCGGTCCTCGGCGCGGTGTTGGGCAGCTTCCTCAACGTCTGCATCCTGCGCTGGGGCGCGGAACCGAAGCAATCGGTGGTGCACCCACCCTCCCGCTGCCCCGGTTGCGGACACCAGATCCGGTGGTACGAGAACATCCCCATTCTCTCCTGGCTCGCGCTCCGGGGCCGCTGCTCCGGCTGCGGTTCGCGCATCTCGCCGCTCTATCCGGCGGTCGAGCTGGCCACGGCGCTGCTCTGGGCCGGGTCGGTAGCGTTGCTGGGCCCGACCCTCACGGCGCTGGAGCTGGCGGTCGCATCGACCATCCTAGTCGGCATCGCGGTGAGCGACGCGCGGGCCTACATCATCCCGCACGAGCTGTCGCTCGGCGGCACCGCCATGGCGCTCGCCTTCGCCGCGTATCCCGATTTCAGCGGCGTCGCGGCGGCCGTCCAGGGCGCGCTATTCGGGGCCGGACTGATCCTGCTGGTCGGGGAGCTGACCGAGCTGGCCCTGGGGCAGGAGGCCATGGGCGGCGGCGACTGCGCGCTGATGGGAATGGTCGGCGGCTTCTTCGGTTGGGAGCTCGTGCTGCCGGTGGTGGCGCTCGGCGCGCTGATCAGCCTGGTACTCTACACCATCGTGTCGCTGCTGCCGCGACCGGCGGCTCACGACGCCACCGAAGCCGCGGACGAGGGCGAGACAGGCGGAATGCGCTGGGGTAAGCTCTTCACGCTGTTGAGCGGGGGAGTCGTATTGCTGGGGCTCATGATGTTCGCCCTCAGCGCCGGCGTGCTGGGGCCGGTGGTGCTGGCGCTGTTTGACGGAGTCCTGGGCGCGGGAGCGGCGTACTATCTGTCCTTGGTGCTGCCGGAACGCGCGTTCCGGGGGACTTGGCCGGGGGTTCGAGGCCTGATGGGCGCGGCGGTCGGGATCGGGGTGGGAGCGGGACTCTCGCCGACCAGGATCGCGGTCGGCGCGGTTGCCGCCGCCGCTGCCCTTTGGGCGGCGCGACGGGTCGAGGTGGCCGCCTCGCCGGAGACCACGGAGGAGCTCAGCTCGGGCGGGTACATCCCGTTCGGCGTCGGGCTCGCGCTCGCGGCCGGCCTGCTCGGCTACACCGGGGGCGCCGAGCGAATGCGCCAGGCGTTCGCGGAGCTGGCACCGGCACTGGGGCTCGGCTGATGCGCTCGTTGCCGATGCGCTCGTTGCGATGGCCGCTGCTGGCGGCGATGACGGCTTTCGCCTGTCGGGGCGAAGCGCGCCAGGCCACCGGGCAGGACGCGCTCGCCGCCCTGGTGGATAGCCTCCGCGTGCCGGTGGAGCGGGCGGCCGGGCTCAGCTTCAAAACGCCGCCGGCCTCCGCCATGCGGAGCCGGGAGCAGGTCCGCGCCTATCTGGTGGCGAAGCTCGACGAGGAGCTGCCACCCGAGCGGATGCGCGGGATCGAGACCGCCTACCGGCTCTTCGGACTCCTGCCGGACACGCTCCAGCTCCGCGGCCTGCTGCTGGATCTGTACACCGAGCAGGTGGCGGGATACTACGACCCCGACTCCGCGATGCTCTTCGGCGTCGAGGGCGCCGACCGGAGTCAGCTCCGCCTGGTGCTGGCCCACGAGATGATTCACGCGCTTCAGGGCCAGCATCTGCCGCTCGATTCGATCCTGAGTGCCAGGTCCAACAATGACCGGCTCACCGCGGCCCAGGCGATCCTCGAGGGTCAGGCGACGCTCGCGTCGCTCGACGTGCTCGCGCCGGGCGAAAACGTCGCCCGGAATCCGGAGTTCTGGGAACTATACCGCGAGCAGGTGCGGGCCCAGCAGTCCTCGATGCCGGTGTTCCGCCGGGCCCCGCTCATCCTGCGGGAGGCGCTGATCTTTCCGTATCTTCAGGGCGCGGAGTTCATGCACTGGTGGATGCAGTCGCCGCGGGCCGACACTGTACCGTACGGCCGGCTCATGCCGGTCTCCAGCGAGCAGATCCTGCATCCCGAGCGGTACCGGCGGGGCGATCAGCCGGTGGAGCTGCGCCTGGCGCCGGACAGCGGCGCGGTGTACGAGGACGTGCTGGGCGAGAATGAGATCCGGGTCATCCTCGCTACGCTCGCCGGGTCGGACGAGGTGCAGACCGTGGTGCCGCTCGGCTGGGGCGGGGACCGGTACCGATTGTACCGGACCCCGGGCGGGCCGGCGCTGGTGTGGTACGTGGGATGGGACGACGCGCGCGCGGCGCAGCGGTTCATGCGCGCGGCGGGGGCAGGGCTCAGCAGGACGGCGCGCCGGGGATACCGGGCGGCGCTGGATTCGGT
>JACCSE010000462.1 GCA_013813145.1 Gemmatimonadales bacterium | reverse complement strand
GCGGTGGCTTCCGGCGGGCGGTGGGGGGTGACGGGAGGCGGGGTAGGCGGGGCCGGTCGGGCGCCGGGCGAGGGGGGAGCGACGGCCGGCGGTTCGGCGACGAGCAGGGCCAGCCGCCCGGCAAGGGTGCTGGCGCCTCGTACGCTGACCTGCTGCCCCAAGACGGCGCGGAGCGCGAGCTCGAAGCCGTCCGCGGCCCCGGCCACGCGAAGCCCTGGCCGCCGGGCGACGAGCGGCGCCAGCACGGGATCGCCGGCCAGGTGCGCGGCGATAGGCTGCGGGTCCGCGTCTAGATCGAACAGGCGGCGGACCCGCGCCAGCAGCGGGATCAGCGCCGGCAGGAGAGGCTCGGAGATCTCGATCGCGAGGGTGTTGGCGCCGGGCGGGCCGACCCCGATGTATCCACGGTGCCCGTGGAGCTCGAGGCTCCGCCAGTAGCGCCCGCCACCCTCCGCCGTGACCGCCTCGACCGACGGGGTGGCTCGGGCGGCGAGGTAGGTCAACATGGCGTGCCAGTCGAACGGCGGGCGGTAGACGAGAGTCAGGGATCCCGTCTCCGCCGTCGCTCCCGCCTCCTTCGCTATGCTCCCGGCTCGGGAGAGCTGCTCGTCACCGAGAAACGGCATGGCGGTCAAATGTATCTGAGTCTGTGCGGCGCCCTCTCGCAGCGGCGAGCCGGGCCTACTCGGACTTGATGGCGGTGATGGGGTCGAGCCGCGCCGCGCGCCACGCGGGGAAGAAGCAGCCGGCGGTCGTCATGACGAGGCACAGCGCCACGACGCTCAGGAAGGTGCCGGCGTCACCCGGCCGGACGCTGGCCAGCAGCGATTCCAACCCCCGCCCCGCCAGGTAGGCCAGGAGCACCCCGGGCACCACGCCGGCGACGGCCAGCCGCACGCCCTGCCCTACCACCATGCCGACGATGTCACGCGGGCGGGCGCCGAGGGCCATCCGCACGCCGATCTCCCGCGACCGGTCGGAGACGGTGTACGAAAGCAGCCCGTGGATGCCCACGCCCGCCAGCAACAGCGCGATCGCCGCGAGGGCGCCGAGGAGCCGGGCCTGCACCGCGCGGGAGGCGGTCTGGTCGGCGACGATGGCGCCCATCGTCTGCACGTTGGAGATGGGTTGTTCGGGATCGGCCCGCTGCACCGCTTCCCGGATGGCGGGGAGCAGTGCCCCGGGTTCCGCGGAGCTGCGCAGGACCAGCTCCTGCGGAGCGTAGAAGATGATGCTGCTGTCCGCGACCTGCGGAGCCGGGAGATAGACCTGGGGCTCGCTGGTGCGCTCCGGACCCCGGACCATGATGTCGCCCACGACTCCCACCACGGTCCGCTCCTCGAAGGCGAACTTGAACTGGCGTCCCAACGGATCGGCGTCGGGCCAGTACCGCCGCGCGAATGATTCGCTGACGACCGCCACGAACTGACTTTCGCGGGTGTCGGACTCGCGGACGTCCCGGCCCCGCCGGACCGGAATACCGAGCGTGGCGAAGAACCCCGGCGTGGTGTACCGGAGACTCGCGACCCGGTTCTGCTCCCTGCGTTCGGGCTCTCCGTCCATCACTACCGGCCAGATCCCGCCGGTCATCGCCATGGGCAGGAAGCTGATGTAGGCGGCGGAGGCTACGCCGGGGAGCGCCCGCACTTCGGAGAGGACGCGGGAGTAGAACGCGTTCCGGCGGGCCGTCGGGGCGTACTTGGGCATGGGGAGAGCGGTGCGCAGGGTGAGGACGGTCTCGGCCCGGAACCCCGGATCGACCGCCCTCAGCCGCCAGAGCGCCCGGATGAGGAGACCGGCCGACACCAGGAGCACCACCGAGACGGCCAGCTCGGTGATGACCAGCGCCGCGCGCAGCGATTGCCGCCGCCCGCCGCCCGCGCGATTCCCCTCGCGAAGCACGTCCAGACTGGTACCACGGCAGGCCCGGAGCGCCGGGACCACCCCGAAGCCGATGCCGGTCAGCCCCGTGATGAGGCCGGCGAAGGCGAGCATCCGGAGATCCAGTCCGGGTCCGCCCGCGACCGGCAGCGATTCCGGCACCAGCCGCCCCAGCAGCGGAAACATGGCCATGGCGACCAGCACGCCGACCGCTCCGCCGACCAGGGCGAGCACGAGGCTCTCGGTCACGAGCTGCCGGACCAGGCGCTCCCGCCCGGCGCCGAGCGCGGTGCGCAGCGCCAGCTCGTGCTGCCTCGCGACCGCCCGGGCGAGCAGCAGGTTGGCGAGGTTGGCGCAGGCGATGAGGAGGATGCAGAGCGCCGCGCCGCAGAGCGCGAGCAGGAGGAGCCTGGCCTGCTGGGAAAGGTCGTCCTGGAGCAGGTACGCGTTGCTGCCGGTGTGCTCGTTGCTCTCGGGGAACTCCCGCGCGAGCCGCGCGGTCACCACCTTGAGCTCGGCCTGGGCCTCCTCCAGCGACACTCCCGGCCGGAGCTTCCCGAGGGCCTGAAGATAGTTGTTGTTGCGATCCTCGAACGCCGCGGCGTCGAACCGGATCGGCGTCCACAGCGCCACCTCGCGCCGGGGAAAATGGAAATCGCGGGGCATGACGCCGATGACGACGTACGGCATTCCGTCGAGCAGGAGGGACCGCCCGACCACCCGCGCATCGCCGCCGAACCGCGACCGCCAGAGCCCGTAGCTCAGTAGCACCGTGCCACCCACGCCCTCCTGGTCGTCGGCCGGGGTGAAGAGGCGGCCGAGCGCCGGCTGCACGCCGAGGATCGGCAGCAGGTCGGAGGTGACGGAGGTGGCGTCCAATCGCTCGGGTTCTCCCTGCCCGACCAGATTCACCTGGTTGTTGTGATACGCGCCCATCGCCTCGAAGGAGGCGGCGGCGGCGCGCCAGTCGCGGAAGTCCGCCGGCGAGAGTTCGATGCGGGCGTAGCCGGGCACGCCGCCCCAGAGCTTGACCAGCCGCTCCGGCTCGGGGAAAGGCAGGGGGCGGAGGAGCACGTAATCGGCAAGCGAGAAGGCGGCGGTGTTGGCGCCGACGCCGAGCGCGACCACGAAAACGGCGGTGATGGCGAAGCCGGGGGTGCGGGCCAGCGCCCGGACGGTGTAGCGAAGATCCTGGCGGAGAATTTCCCAGTGCGCCGCCGCCGCGTTCACCATGACGTCGGCCCAGGCTCCGGCCCAGAGGGCGAAGCGCCCGCCGACCCCGTCCGTGGCGCGGCGCCGCTCGGCGAACAGAGCGCACATCTCGGTCTCGTATTCCGCCCGGAAGGAGCGCGGATAGAGCCGCAGCAGGACCTGGTAGAAGCGCATCAGGCCCTGGCCGGGGCGAGGCCCTGCGCCCGGGCCAGCTTCACCAGATCGCTCAGCCGCCTCGCCTCGGCACGCGCCACCGCGCGGCCGAACGGGGTGATCCGGTAATAGCGGCGACGGGGGTCGTCCAGCGGCGGCCGCTGCCGGGTCTCGACCAGGAGCCCCTGCTCCAGCATGCGCTGAATCGACCGGTACAGCGTACCCGGCCCGAGCCGCACCCCGCCGCCGGTCCGCGCGGCGATGTCCTGGGTGATGCCGTAGCCATGCCGATCCTCGTCCGCCAGCGCCAGCAGAATGTGAAACGCCGCCGGCGGCAGCGGCAGGAGGGCGTCGATGGAGGGGGTGGATTCAGGCATGAGGGCAATATATCCATTGTGGATGTATCGTCAATGGATATAGACCGGGACGGGGACCGCTGGCCGTTCGGAGATCTCGGCTGGGTTTACCACAGAGGCACAGACGACACAGAGGACAGAGAGAAAAACAAGAACTTGTGGGTGTGCTGTTCACCCCAGCAGTTGCTGTTCTCTGTGCCCTCTGTGTCCTCTGTGCCTCTGTGGTTAATACCTGAGCTCCACCCGCAGAGATGCCGGCGCCGCTACTGGTCCCGCCGCTCCCGATCCACCTGCTCGAGCAGGCGGTTGACGCTCTCCGGCGTCAGGCCGACGTCGCGGAGGATCTGCTCCTGGCTTGGCCGGGTGAAGTCCACCCGGTGGGCCTCGAAGATGAGCTCGTAGGCCAGGGGCGTGTCCAACGACTGCTCCTGTCGCAGCACCCACCCGCTTTCTTCGACGAAAAGTCGCCGGGCATGCTCCAGCGACTCGAAGTCGTTCTCGCTCCAGCGCCGGTCCCTCGGGTGCCAGAAGCGGGTTCGGAGGGCGGCCCCGGGGGGGGTGGATTCATTTCCGGCAAGGGCGCGGGTGGTGACGACTACGAGGTGCGGGCGGCCGGGCCGATCTATCGGTGCCGGCGCCTCGCCGGGTGCCGGGAGGGGAGCTTCGCCGGTGGATGCCCGCTCCACCGGCTCACCCATTCCCGACTTGGGCGAACTCCTGGTCGTGCAGCCAGTCGAGCAGGCCGCGCTCGACCTCCGCTTCGGACTGCCCCGCGACGTGAAGCATCACCGGCCAGCGCTTGGCCGGGCCCATGAGATACCACATGGGGGGCAGCGCGGGCTCGCCCCGGCGCTCGTTCGCCGGTCGCCCCTCGTAAGAGACGAAATGGAAGTCACGGCCACGAAAGGAGAGGCGGCGCTGCTCGACCTTATAGCTGCTCACGGGAGAGTCCTCGAGAGAATGGCGCGTGCCGGACGGTGGGTGCACACGCGGCGCGGCGCCACCGGATGCGGTGACGACCGCATGCCTTCAATCTAACCTCGCCCGGGACGATCGGCCGGTTTACCCCGGGTGGTGCGGGCTCCAGATCACCGGGGCTTACCGGCGGATCGGCGGTCCGCTTGAACAGGAAGTGCACCGGCACTCCGTTCTGGGCCAGCGGGAGCAGAGTGCCGTCCATCGCTCTCACGCTAGCGGTCGAGGAGGCGAGCGGTAGATTCGCTGCGTCGGAGCGGCGCCGGCCGCTGCAACAACATGCAGTCGAGCGCGTGTCACGAGTCACGGACAAGACGCCGATTGCTTCGTCAATTTTGCATCATGCATCCATCATACGCCACCCGACTGCCGCTGTTGCTGCTGCTCGCCTCGTCGGCGGCGGCCTGCGGCCCCGCCGCCCGGACCCGCCCGGTTCATCCGCCCGCGGCGGCGGTGCTCCAGGAGGTGGGCGATCACTACGCCGAACTGGGGCGCATCGCCGACTCGCTGACCGCGGAGACGGACGCGAGCGACCGCGCGTCTGGGGAGCTGGCTCAGGTGGCGGCGCTCAACCTGGCGGGACGCATCGGGCGGGCGCGGGGAGGCTTCGAGGCTATCACGCTGGCCATGAACGCGGTGCAGCTGGAGCGCACCCGAGGGCTCTGGGTGCGGCTGGCCGTGACCGAAGCGGCGCTGGACCTGCTCTACGAAGACGCGACCCGGCTGGCCTCGGACCCATCCGCGACCGCGGGTGAGCTGCATGCGCTGTCGAGCCAGCTTGCCGGGTCGCTCGAGCTCGGGCGGGTCAGCAGTCGGCTGGCGGCCCGGCAGGTGGCGCCGGAGAGGATCGCGCCTTGATCTGAGCGTGAGCTGGGGGATCGCTGCTCCGGCTGCGGCGCTGGGGACGGCGCCCCCTCGCAGCCTGCCCCCAGCACCGGCACACCCCGCGGCCGCAGCGCCCTCCCATGCAGGTCGATCACCGAACAAGCCCACCGATAGTGCCGCGTCACCCCGACTGACCAGCACTCCGCCGGCGCAGAAAGTCCGCAACGTCTCCGAGCTTGACGCGCCACTGCGCGATTCGCTCACCGTCCGGCGTCAGCTCCCGACGCGGTCCGGCGTGGGCCTCGGGCTGCTGCGGGTCGAAGGGGGCGGTCAGTTGTTCGGTGAGGAAGAGCCGCTCCTGCAAGAAGACCTGATCGCCCTCCCGCCAGGCGGGCCAGCCCAGGTGATACGCGGCGCTTGGGTGCACCATATGCGTGAGGAAGACCGCGACCGGCGCACCCTCTACCAGACGGGTCGCCGCCTCCAGCCACTGCGCCGTGTAGTCGCCGGGGGCCCAGTCGTACAATGGAGCCTGAAAGTCGTCGTGGAAGTGGCCGAAGGTCATCCGGCCCCAGATGAACAGGCGGTCGCCTTCGCCCTGGGGCTCGCCAATCAGCTTGAGCTCGAAAGCGTGCCGGTGGGCGTCTTTGGCGTCTGCGGTGCTCATCTGGAATCCGGGTGGTGAGATGGGTCCGCCGTTGGGCTAGTCGCGTCCAGCGTCGCCGTCGATCAACCGGATCCGGCGCAGGTGGCGACCGCCCTCGAAGTCGGTGGTCAGCCAGGTCTCCACGATCGCCAGCAGATCGGCCTCGGCGATGAGCCGCTCTCCCAGGGAGAGGACGTTGGCGTCGTTGTGTCGGCGGGCAAGCCGGGCCGACTCGATGCTCCAGCACAGGGTGCAGCGCACCCCACGCACCCGGTTGGCGGCGATCGCCTCGCCGTTTCCCGAACCGCCGAGCACGATGCCCCGCTCGAACGCTCCCGCCGCGACCGCCTCCGCCACCGGCCGAATGAAGAGCGGGTAGTCCACCGGTCCCGGCGAATCCGTTCCGAAATCGGTCACGGCGTGACCCCGGTCGCCGAGCGCGCGCTTCAGGATCTCCTTGTAGCGGAATCCGGCATGATCCGAGCCCAGCGCGATTCTCACGCGTCGTCCACCGGAGCGAGATGATCCACCCGCAATGGGAGCAGCGAGCCTAGCGCGGCGGCGACCAGGCTGCGGTGACAGTGGCCGGCGTCGTGCTCGAAACACAACAGGCAGACCCGGCGGCCGGAATGGACCAGATCCGCCAGCGCTGCCAGCTCGGCCTGTGCCGCGGGGGTGGCCAGGTGCTCGAGGTAGATCCTGCGGAGTTCGGGAAACCGGCCGGCGCGAGCGGCGGCCCGCCCCTCCGCCGGCGTACCCAGTCCCCGGAGGTGCAGGTATCCGATTCCCGACTCGGCGAGATTGGCTGCCAATCGCGACTTGGCGAATCCGGGCCGGCGGGAGCTGGCGACCGCCCGGACATCCACCAACAGCTCCGTGCCGACGTTTCGCAACGCCTCCAGAAAACTCGTCACCGTCGCCGCCTGATACCCGATAGTGGCGATCGCGGTCATGCCATGCCGAGCTCCTTCGACGCCATGGCCGTGCCCTTCACCCGCGAGGTGATCTTCTGGAACGCGATGTCCCGCGCGATGTCCGGCGAGCCGTGCTTCGGCTTCACGTCGATGCTGAACGGAGAGAAACCGCAGTCGTCGGTCGAGCCGAGGCGCTCCTTGGGGATGTGGCGCGCCGCCAGCGTGAGATCGTCACGCACCTGTTCCGGCGTCTCGACCGCCGGGTCGAGCGGGTTGATCACCCCGATGAAGCAGAACTGAGGCACCCCGTTCGCGTCCGCCCGGCTGTGCTCGCCGCACAGCTTGTAGACCCGCTCCTTGTCCTTCTCGCTGGCGAGCTGAATCAGGAAATAGCCGGCATTCATCTTGAACAGGCTGGGCAGCAGATCGGCGTAGTCCACGTCGGCGCTGTGGGTGGAATCACAGTCTCCTCCCGGGCAGGTGTGGATGCCGATGTTGGCCCGCTCCGCCGGGGTGAACCGGTCGAGCACTCGGTTGTTCAGCTCGATGAACTGCTCCAGCATACCGCGTCCGGTCCAGGGATTCTTCGGATCGTTCCGGCATGCCAGCCTTCCCTCCGTGAAATCCACCGACACCCGCTTGGCTCCGGCCTCGAAGGCCTTCCGGATGTCGCGCTCGCACTCGTCACACAGATCGTCCAGGAACTGCTCCCGGGAATAGCCGGGGAGCTCGGAGTCGAGCGGATAGAGCAGCGAGAGCATGGAGGGGGCAATGACCGCCTGCTTCATCGGCTTCTTGGCCATCCTGATGGACTGCTTGAGATAGTCGGCGGCGTAGGTCTTGTACCTGAAGGGCCCGCCGGTGAGGCGGGGGAGCTGGCGGTGGTGACCA
>JACCSE010000453.1 GCA_013813145.1 Gemmatimonadales bacterium | reverse complement strand
TCGCGGGCGGAAGCGAACACGACCAGCAGGGTCACCACCATGAACCCGATCGCCAGGACCGCATCCAGCCGATCGTTGAAGATGAGCCGCGCTCCCCGAGCGGCGTCCATCGTGCCCCCGGCCACCTGCTCGGCCGTCACCGCGGCGTGCGCCAGGAAGCCGAGCCGGGGATCGTCAGCGAAGACCTTCTGCCAGCCCGCCGTCAACGTCACCGTGAGCACGCCGGCGAGCGGGAGCAGGGTGGTCCAGGAGTATCGCGCCTTGCCCGCCTTGATCAGCAGCGTGGTGCCGACACAGAGCGCCACCGACGCGAGGAGCTGGTTGCTGATCCCGAACAGCGGCCAGAGCGAGTTGATCCCGCCGAGCGGGTCGAGCACTCCCTGCACCAGAAAGTATCCCCAGCCGGCCACCACCAGCGCCGACGCGAGCACGCTGCTGGGATACCAGGAGGTACGGCCGAGCGGCTCCCAGACCTGGCCGGCGAGCTCCTGGAGCATGAAGCGCCCGACCCGGGTGCCGGTGTCGATCGTCGTCAGGATGAACAGCGCCTCGAACATGATGGCGAGGTGGTACCAGAGCGCCATCAGCCCCGCGCCGAACGCGCCGCTGAAGATCTGGGCCATGCCGCCGGCGAGGGCCGGGGCGCCGCCGGTGCGGCCGAGCAGCGACTGCTCCCCCACGGCCGCGGCCAGGCCGTTCATCTGCTGCGCCGTCACGGTGAAACCCCAGGTCCGGATCACCTCCGCCGCCGACTCAGCGCTCCCGCCGAGGGTCGCGAGTGGGGCGTTGATCGCGAAGTAGATGCCGGGGTCGAGCACCGCCGCGGCGCACATCGCCATGACCGCCACGAACGACTCCATCAGCATGCCGCCGTAGCCGATGAGCCGGGCATCGCTCTCCCGGACCAGCATCTTGGGCGTGGTTCCCGAGGCCACGAGCGCGTGGAACCCGCTGATGGCGCCGCAGGCGATGGTGATGAAGGCAAAGGGGAACAGCTTCCCGGCGAAAACCGGTCCGCTCCCATCGATGAAGGGCGTCACGGCGGGAAGGCGCAGCGGAGGGAGCACCAGCAGGATCCCCAGCGCGAGCAGCAGGATGGTCCCGATCTTCATGAAGGTGGAGAGATAGTCCCGCGGGCAGAGCAGCATCCACACCGGCAGCACGCTGGCGATGAACCCGTAAGCGATCATCCCGTAGGCGATGGTCAGCCCCGAATGGGTGAACCAGGGCGCGACCGCCGGCGACTCGGCGACGTAGCGGCCACCGACCAGTGCGGCCATCAGCAGCACTACGCCGATGGCCGACGCCTCCAGGGTCTGCCCCGGCCGCCACACCTTCATCCAGAAACCCATCAGGATCGCTATCGGGATGGTGCAGAGGATGGTGAAGACGCCCCACGGACTATCCTTCAGCGCGTTGACCACCACCAGCGCAAGCACGGCGAGGAGGATCACCATGATCGCCAGCACCGCGACCATGGCGAGCAGCCCGGTCACCGGCCCGGTCTCTTCCTTGGCCATCTGGCCCAGCGACTTGCCGTCGCGCCGCATGGAGCCGAACAGGATCGTGAAGTCCTGCACCGCGCCGCCGATCACCACGCCGAAGACGATCCAGATCGTGCCGGGGAGGTATCCGAACTGGGCCGCCAGGACCGGCCCGACCAGCGGGCCGGCGCCGGCGATCGCGGCGAAGTGGTGGCCGAAGAGGACCCAGCGGGAGGTCGGCACGAAGTCGCGGCCGTTGGCCAGCCGCTCCGCCGGCGTGGCCCGGCGGTCGTTCAGCTCGAAGACACGGTCGGCGAGGAAGCGGCTGTAGAAACGGTAGGCGACCAGGTAGGTGCCGACCGCCGCCAACACCAGCCAGGCCGCGCTGACCGTCTCCCCGCGATGCAGCGCCAGCACCGCCCAGCCGGCGGCGCCGGCCAGGGCAATGGCAGTCCAGAGAAGTTTGGAGGGCATGGTGAATAAAAGCGTGAAGGGTGATGGGTGAAAAGTGAAGGGGGCATCCTTGCCCCCTCGCTCGACGCGCCGTAGCTTCGAACTCCATGCCCTTGCCATCCTTTGGTTTCGGACATCGGCCGTCCTGGGAGTACGAAGCCCCGGAGGCCAGCGGAGCCGTGCTCGAAGAGCCGGAGCCGCAGCCGATCAGGAAGGGGTGGAAGGGGAAGG
>JACCSE010000437.1 GCA_013813145.1 Gemmatimonadales bacterium | reverse complement strand
CGACTAGCGTGGCCGCCACGGCGCCGACCCGCACGGCCTCCTCCCAGCCCACAGCTTCCTCCACGGCGGCGCGCCCGCATCGCCACCGCTCGGTCGCGCTCCTGGGACTCGGCTTCCTGCTCGGGCTCGGCGTGCTCTTCGGCTGGCTCCGCCGCCACGGCAGCGCGTCCGACGAGGCCGGCGGGGTGAAGCGGCTCGCCGTCCTGCCCTTCGACAACCTCGGGTCCGCGGAGGATGAATATTTCGCCGACGGCGTCACCGACGAGATCCGCGCCAAGCTCGCCGGCGTCGCCGGCCTCCAGGTCACCGCCAGCCGCAGCGCGGCGGAGTACAAGAAGAGCGGCAAGGACCTGGCGACGATCGCGCGGGAGCTGGGGGTGGACTACCTGCTGATCGGCAAGGTGCGCTGGGAGAAGGGCGACGCGGCCAAGAGCAGGGTGCGGGTCAGTCCCGAGCTGATCCAGGTCGCGACCGGCTCGACCCAGTGGGAGCAGCCGTTCGAGGCGAATCTCACCGACGTATTCAAGGTGCAGGCCGACGTCGCCGGCCAGGTCGCACGGGCGCTCGACGTCGCACTCGGCACGCCCCAGCGGCAGGCGCTCGCGGAACAGCCCACCGCGAATGCCGCGGCCTACGATGCCTACCTCAAGGGCGAGGCGGCATCACAGCATCTGGGGACGGGCAGTCCGCTCGAGCTGCGCAAGGCGATCGGCTACTACGAGCAGGCGGTGGCACTCGACTCGGCATTCGCCCAGGCGTGGGCGGCGCTCTCGCGGGCGAGTTCGCTGCTCTACTTCAATGGCACGCCGAGTCCGGAACGAGCCCAGCGGGCGCGCGAGGCGGCGGAGCGGGCGCTCCGACTGACCCCGAACCACTTCCGCGGGCACCTCGCGCTGGGCGACTACTACGGCGCGATCCCCCCGCTGGGCTACGACCGGGCGCTGCGCGAATACGAGGCCGGACTCCGCCTGGCACCGAACGACGTCGACCTCCTCGCCTCCAGCGCGCTGATGGAGATCAGCACGGGGCGCTGGGAAGAGGCCTTACAGCACCTGACACGGGCCCAGGCGCTCGATCCCCGGTCCCTACTGGTGGGACGGCGATTGGCCTACACGTACCTGCGCCTCCGCCGCTACCCGGAGGCGATGGCCGCCTCCGACCGCGCCCTCGGCCTGGATTCTTCCAGCGCCGAGTTCCTCGAGAACAAGGCCATGACTTATCTCGGCCAGGGCGATCTCGAGGGCGCCCGGCAGCTCATTCGGGAGGCGACGGGGACCATCCCACCTACTGTCCTCGTGGCGTACTTCGGAAACTACTACGACCTCCATTGGGTGCTGCCGCCGGACCTGCAGGCCCTGCTGCTCCGGCTCACCCCCAGTGCATTCGACGACCGCGCCTCCTGGTCCATCGTGCTGGCGCAGGCCTACCACGCGCGGCGCGACCTGGCGCGCGCGCGGGCCTATGCCGACTCCGCGCGCCTCGCGTTCGAAGAGCGGTTGCGCGGGGCCCCGGACGACGCGCAGAGCCACGTCATCCTCGGGCTCGCGCTCGCCTACCTCGGGCGCAAGGCCGAGGCCGTCGCCGAGGGGGAGAAGGGAGTGGCCCTGCTGCCGATCGAGGCTGACTCGTACAGCGGCCCGTACGTCCAGCACCAGCTGGTGCGGATCTACCTGCTGGTGGGCGAGCCGGAGAAGGCGCTCGACCGGCTCGAGCCGCTGCTGAAGGTGCCGTACTACCTGTCGCCGGGGTGGCTCCGGATCGACCCCGAGTTCGACCCACTCCGCAAGCACCCCCGCTTCCAGCGGCTCGTGAAGGGCACCGCATGAGTCGGGGGCTCGAGGAGGCGCTCAGGGACCGCTATTCGATCGAGCGGGAGCTCGGCCGTGGCGGGATGGCCACGGTCTACCTCGCCCGCGACCTACGGCACGACCGCCCGGTCGCGCTCAAGGTCCTCCATCCCGAGCTGGCCGCCAGCCTCGGCCCCGACCGCTTTCTCCGCGAGATCAAGCTCGCCGCCCGCCTGCAGCACCCCCACATCCTCTCGGTCTACGACTCCGGCGAGAGCGGCGGGCGGCTCTGGTTCACCATGCCGTACGTGGAGGGCGAGAGTCTGCGCGACCGGCTCACCCGGGAGCGGCAGCTCCCGATCGCCGACGCGGTGCGGCTCACCCGCGAGGCGGCGCTGGCGCTCGACTTCGCCCACCGGCACGGCGCGGTGCACCGCGACATCAAGCCGGAGAACATCCTGCTGGTGGACGGGCAGGCGCTGTTGGCGGACTTTGGGATCGCCCGGGCCCTCGGCAACGGCGACGAGCGGCTGACCGAGACCGGCATCACGCTGGGCACGCCGGCCTACATGAGCCCGGAGCAGGCCGCGGCCGACAAGGCGGTGGACTCCCGCACCGACATCTACAGCCTCGGCATCGTGCTGTACGAGATGCTGGCCGGCGAGCCGCCCTTTACCGGGCCGACCGCCCAGGCCATGATGGCCCGCCGGCTGCTGGAAACACCCCGTCCGTTGCGCGAGGTGCGGGACACGGTGCCCGAG
>JACCSE010000377.1 GCA_013813145.1 Gemmatimonadales bacterium | reverse complement strand
GGGATTGCCCGTTACGCGGCCCGCTGGTGATCCGCGGAATGACCGCCAGACCGGGAACGTGCAGGACGGCCTCGAGATCTTCCGGCCGGCGAATCGAGGTGTTGAGCGCCTCGAGGACGAAGGCCAGTACCATACCGAGCATCAGTCCGAGAGCGAGCCCCAGGATGAGCTTCAGCACAGCGCCGCTCAGGAGCGACGACGACGGCAGTGGGGCGAGCGCCACCACGTCGATGTCTCCGGCCTCGACCGCTTCGGCCATGCGGGCGCGCTGGAAATCGCGGCGCAGCTCGTCGCCCATGTTGGCGAGCGCGTCTACCCGCCGGTTCAACCGCATCTCCTCCTCGGCCATGGCCGGCAGGATCTGCATGGAAGCGCCGGTGCGCTGGCGCAGGCCGCTGAGCGCCGTGACCCGGGCATCGATCGCCTGGACGTGGCTGCTCACCGCCTGAACCAACTGGTCTTGCGTGGTCCGGGCCAGACTCTTCAGCTGGACGACGTCGGGGTTGTTCGGCGAGGCGCGCCAGGGTCCGGTCGTCATCGAGTCGAGGCGGACCTGGTATCTGAGGAGCTGCTGGTAGAGCCCGCCGACCGCCGGATTGTCCACCATGGCCGGCGAGGTGGCGAGCGCCCGGAGCGCCTCGGCCCGCGAGGCTTCGTCGTTCGCCTTCAGCCGGCCCAGCAGGGCGGAGAAGGTCTGCCGGTCGGCATCGAGCTCTTCCCGGCGGGCGTCCAGGGCCAGGAGGGCCGTCTGCTCCGCGGCCAGCGCGTCGCGGGAGCTGGCGAGTTGCTGCCGGCTCCGAAAGGAGCTGAGCTCCGCCTGGGCGCGCTCCAGCATGCTGTCGGTCTGCCCCAACTGTTCGGCGAGGAACTCGCGCCGCCGGCGGGACCGCTCGCGCGCCCACTGCACGTTCAGCGTCTGGAAGGCCTGCACGGTCGAGTTGACGACCCGCTGGGCCGTCCGCGGATCTTCCGCGATGTAGCGGACATCGATCACGTCGGTAAACTCCCGCCGCGACACCAGGAGGCCCGCCACCAGGCCGTCGATCACCTGTTCCCGGGGTCGGATGCCCAGGGTGGCGGTTTCGACCCCGGGATTCGAGCGCACGGCGAACTGGACCACCCCGAGGTTGAGGAGCTGTGCGTAAGGAGCGGTAACTACTCGCTCGCCCCGGGTGGCTTTGACCTCGCTCTCACCGAAAACGAGCTGCACCGAATCGCCGGCGGCCCGGGGGTCGACCTGCACCCGCACCAGGTCCTCGAAGGAGAACTCGGGGGTCCGGCTGGCCACCTGCAAGCCGAGACTGTCCACCACCACCCCGGCGATGGCTCGGCTCCGCAGGAGCTCGACGATGGAGAGCAGCGGGTCGGCCGTGCGCCCGAGCACCGGGGCAGCCTCTTCGGCGCCGGTGAGGGTCTGCCGCTCGCCGGCCAGCCGGATCATGGCCGAGGCCTGATACGTGGCCGGGGTCCTCGACGCGAGGAACAAACCGACGATAGACCCCAGCACCGTCATCCCGAGGATCAGCAGGTACCGCCGGCGCAACATGGTGAACGCCTGGCGGAATGACACGCTGGCGGAGACCTCGGCGTACTCGACCGGCCGCATGGGGGCCGGCTCGAAGTTGCCGGGAAGCTGGCGATTAGGAGGCAGAGGGGGCATAGGACTTACCGGCTGGCGCGTTCGATAAGCAGGCCGATCGAAGCGATCGACCCGATGAGGCCGAGGGTCGGCACCAAGATGTCTCGGACAAAGGATCTCTTCTCGTCCACCACGATCTGGTCTCCTGAGCGGACCGGGAGCGTACTGGACCCGCCGGTCGGATCGGCGAGGTTAACGAGCAGGACCTCCTGCTGCCGGCCTCCGGGACCGAGCCGGAGGACGCGGACCCGGTTCCGAGCGCCGTTCTCGTTGACGCCTCCGGCTCGCGCAACCGCCTCCCCGATGCTGGTCTCCGGCCGCACGGCGAAGACCTGCGGCCGGCTCACCTCACCGGAGACGGCTACCCGCACCAGCGGCTCCATCACGAACTCCGGGTTTTCCTCGAACCGCGCGAGGAACCGGCGCACGTTGGCCTCGGCGGTCGCGTAGGGGAGCCCGGCCACCTGAACCGCGCGGTACAGTGGGTGAGTAATGGAGCCGTCCGGCGCCACGACGAAGTCGCCACTGAATTCCGGCCTCCGCCAGACCACGATGCGTACCGAATCCCCCGGCGTGAGTACCGACTGCTCGGGAGGGCGAGAGTCCTGGGCCACCATGGGGAACGAGACGGCAACGGAAGCGAGCAGAATGAGGGAGGCCGGGATTCGCATAAACCTCACGGAACGATAAGTGTGGTGGTGAGCCGAGATCCTGACACGACCTCCCGGAACTCCCGGGGCGCACTCAGCACGATCCATGCCCTGAAAGGGGCAGAGCAGTACCGGTCCTACCGCGGTAGCTGCGCCAGCAATTTATCACTGCGAGACCTCAAGGGCACGCTGGCCTCACCCATGTGGTGCCGGCCCAACACTTCGGCCGCAGGCCTGAGAAGGCAAACCGACCGGAGGGCGTGTGCTCTCCGGTCGGTCAGCTCACCCGCCGGCCCGACTGGCCCGGCGCCCTCTCGCGGTCATCGCCCTATGACGACCTCCCACATGATTTCGCCGGTAACGTCGCAAGGTGCGCGGCTACGTCCCGGAAGGCCTGCCGGTTCTCCGGGATCGACATGTAGCCGGAGTCAAACTTCCACATGGTCAGCGCACACCCGGCTCTGCCGAGCACGATGCCCCATTCCCGCACCTGCCCGGGAGTCATGCGGCAGTTGGGGTCGAAGGTGCCTCGCCCGCCGGTCGCCGTGGTCGAACAGTTCCACTGACCGTCCCGGGCGGCCTGGATGCCGCCGTTCAGAATGTTCATACTGAAGGCAATCATGTGTCCGTCCCGCCGAGCCAAAGCCAGACCTTCGTCCCTGAACTTCTGAATGTCGCCTTTGCGGTGCGCGTACTGGCTGACGATGAAGTCGCACACCCGGTACGATTTCGTCGGCTCGAACAGGTCGTGCGGGTGAACGACTCCCACGGGGAGTGTGGGGAACATGGTCTTGACCTGGCCGCACATCTGGTCGACCAGAACCTTGCTCATCGTGCCCCTCGGACCCCAACTGTTGTTGGCGGAGAGGGTGTTATGGGGCTCGTCCATCACCGAGTTGCCGATGATCGTCCCGTCGGCGACGCCGGTCGCGATCGCCTGCCGGATCGCCGGGGTGTTGTACGTCTCCATGACGCCGCGCCACTTGGCCATGTCGAAGACGCCGTCGGTCTTGTACCTGTCGTGCGAGCCGCCGGTCATCCCGAGAAAGATCTTCTTCCCGGCGGACCGGGCGGAGGAGATTCGCTCGAGGATGTTGCTTGCCGATCCGCCCCCGATGCTCAGGGTGAAGAGATCGCTATCGGCCTTGTAGTTGGTCCCATCCCAGGCGCTGAACACACCGTAGGGAATGCCGGACGCGCCGCCGGAGCCCAGGGCCCGGGTGAGCATTACCACCGCGGTATCCGCGAGCGCGCCCGAGGCCGCGACGACCCGGAAACTCCCCGCGGTCGACCCGGCGGTATAGAGGCCTTCGGTCGTGATCGTGCCGCCGGTCGCGCGAAAGGAAACGGCGACCGCGACGCTGTCGCCGGTGCCGGTCCGCCCGAAGGCCGTCAACTGCTTGGTGCCGCCGATCGGCAACGTTGCCGAGGCCGGAACCACGATCAGCCTGGTGACGGCCGCCGGCAGCGGGGACGGGTCCGGAGTGGGATCAGGGGTCGGATCCGGGGTTGGATCCGGATCGGGGCCGGACGGCGGTGCGGTGATCGCGACGGTGGCGGTGTCGGCCAAGGTGCCGGCGGTATTGGTAGCGATGACCCGGTAGCTGCCAACGGCATCGCCCGCCGTGTAGACACCCGAGGGATCGATAGCGCCGCCTGTCATCGACCAGATTACGCCGATCGGCACCAGCGTCCCGCCGGGGAGCCGGCCGACGGCGGTGAAGCTGCGCGAGGTGCCCGCGCCAAGCGTCGCCGTGTCGGGCGAGATCTTTATCGCGGAGAGGTTGAGGGTCGGGGGCACCACGACCACGACGGAGGTGTCGGGTCTCAGCCGACCGCGGCCACGGCCGACGACCTTATAGGTGCCCGCGGCCGGGGCGGAAAAGATGCCGTTTGGATCGATGGAGCCGCCGCTCGACTCCCAGGACATCTGCGACGAGTAGCGCTCGCCGCGGCGAGTATGGCTCTCGCCGCGGAAACGGATGGGCTGATTGGTTTCGACAGTAACGGCGCTCGGAATGACCCGAAACGCGATGGGAGTGGGCGGCAGTGCCGGGGTGGAGCTGGCTTCGGGTCCCGTCGTGTCGCCCATGCAGGCGGCAGTCAGCACGAACACAGTGAGCATGGCCAAGTGTCGCGAGATGGCCAGTCTGCGCGCAAGCTTATAGGTGTACGTCATCGCGGCGACCCTTTTGCGTTCCTCCTTCGTTGCACCCAACCGTGCCCCTCCCGTCCTCCCATCTTGGGCTGAAGGCTATTTACGGTGTGAGGGGGGGAAGTTCAACTCTCAATTACTGAACGGTTGTATTTCTATGAAGATTTAGCGAACTTGTTAACTTGGTTCCTGCATTAGGGATGTTGTCACCATCGCCGGATGCATTGTAACAAAATGATGTATGGAAAGCTTACATCCGTCAAGTTCCAGGCCAGCGGTCTCCTGGCATCTGCACTGCCCAGCTCTTCACCGCGCGCCGGGCGAGGCGCCGCGGTATACTTTTCTCGCCGAGCGCCGCCCGGGCTCTGGAATAGCAGAGCGCCGGAGCTTGACCTCAGAGCAGGAGAGCAATTGATGGCAGAGCACGCCATGGACGAGTCGGCCCCAGGAGATCCGGCGAGCGCTCCGCTGCGGGAGTGGAGGCGCCTCGCTTGAAGATCGCCTATCTCGTGACCAAGGCCGACCCGATCGGCGGGGCCCAGATCCACGTGCGGGACCTGGCCGTGGCCATGCGGGGCCAGGGACACCTCCCCACGGTGATCACGAGCGGAAGCGGCCCGTTCATCGATGACCTTCGCGCATGGGAGATTCCGGTACGGGTCCTCCGGCATCTCTCCGCGCCGATACACCCGCTGCGCGATCTGCTCGCGCTGCGAGAGATTCGCGGGGTGCTCCTGGAGCTGCGGCCCGACCTCGTCGCCGCGCATTCCTCAAAGGCCGGGATCCTCGGCCGGCTCGCCGCACGATCCCTCGAGGTACCGGTGGTGTTCACGGTTCACGGCTGGGCCTTCACTCCCGGGATTCCGCAATCGCAAGCCGCTGTCTACCGCCGGCTGGAGCGGTTCGTCGGGCCTCTCGCCCGCAAGATCATCACGGTGTCGGAGTTCGATCGGCGCCTGTCGCTGGAGGCTCGCATCGTCGCGGAGAACCGGGTGGTGACGGTGCACAACGGCATGCCGGACATTTCCCCGGCGCTGAGGGCGGACCCCGCGCGAACACCGGTTCGGCTGGTCATGGTGGCCCGATTCGGGGCCCAAAAGGACCACCCCACGCTCCTCCATGCGCTCGCCGGACTTCAGCACCACCCCTGGGAGCTGGACCTGATCGGCGAGGGCCCGCTCATGAAGCAAACCGAGCGCCTCGCGGCCACGCTCGGGCTCGACGGCCGGGTGCGATTCCTGGGTCAGCGCATGGACGTCGATCAGATCCTGGCGGATGCCCAGGTGAGCGTGCTGATCACGAACTGGGAAGGTTTCCCTCTCAGCATTCTCGAGGCGATGCGAGCCGGCCTGCCGGTCGTGGCGTCTTCAGTCGGGGGAATCGAGGAGTCGGTTCGGGATGGGGAAACCGGCTACCTGGTGCCCCGGGGGGCGGTGGAGCCGCTTCGCGGGCGCCTGGAGCGGCTGCTTACCGACCCCGGGTTGCGGCTGCGGCTCGGCGGCAACGGTCGCACGTTCTACGAGCAGCACTTCACTCTCGGTCATACCGTCGCCAAGACGCTCGCCGTCTACCGGGATGTACTTTCCGCGGCCCGGGCCGGCCAGGCTGAGCGCGGGGAGCGGGAGATTATCCGGGAACGAGGGTGATGGCCCCGCTGCCGCCGCGCACGGTCCTCGTGGTGGACGACGAAGAAATCGTCCGCACCCTTGTCTCTCGAGCGCTCCGAACCGCGGGCTACCGGGTGGAGGAGGCCACGCACGGGCTGGCGGGCCTCGCGGTACTCGAGAGCGGCTCCGTGCCGATCGATCTGGTGGTGTGCGATCTCGTCATGCCGGCGCTCAACGGGCGCGACCTGGCGCGCTGGATCACCCTGCACTATCCCGGGCTACCCATCCTCTTCATCTCGGGCTACCCGTTGCCCTATCTCGAGGCGCACGACCTCCACGATCCCACTATCCCGCTGCTCCGGAAGCCGTTCCTGCCTTCGCGCCTGCTCGAGTCGGTGGAGGAAGCGCTGGCCATGGTGGGTGGGCTTAAATCGACGGTGGAGGAGCCGCGGACAAAAGGACACAGAGGCCTCCTCAGCCCACCATTCGTCTCATTCCGCTCCGGAAGAGATCCGGACTGAGGTGTTGGTGGGTGCACCCTTCGTGTCCTTCGTGCTCTTTGTGCCTTCGTGGTGAACAGCCGCAGACACTCGAACGGAATGGACTGACGCTCACCAGGCCCGTCATATTTCCCAGTTCGACATCACGATGCCCTCGCGCGATTCGTGTTGCAGTTGGCCGGCGAGGAGCATGCGCAGATCGGTCCAATGGACTCGATAGCCGCGGCCGACGAGGCGCTGATAGGCGGCGACGAATTCGGTCTGGCAGCGGACGGCGATGCGGCCCACGCGCTCGGCCGCGGCCGCGGCCGGCAGCGCATCCAGAACTTGATCGAAGACGCCGAGGTCGCGGGCGACGAGCTTGAGGACCCGAAGCTCGTCCTTGGGGCGGCCGGCGGCGAGCGGGGTCGAGTGCCAGAGGGCGAAGCCGGACAGCTCGCCGCGCTCCCGGACCAGGGTGGTGTCACCGACACGCAGCTCGCGGGTGAGGGCCAGCTCGCGGGTGAAGTCGACGCCGGGCAGGAGC
>JACCSE010000499.1 GCA_013813145.1 Gemmatimonadales bacterium | reverse complement strand
CGCTCGGTCTCCGGCAGGAAGGCGCCGCTGCCGGTCTTCACGTCGAGCACCAGACCGTTCAGCCCTTCGGCCAGCTTCTTCGACATGATGCTCGCAGCGATGAGGGGGATCGACTCTACCGTCGCGGTGACGTCGCGGAGAGCGTAGAGCCGCCGGTCGGCCGGTGCGATCTCGGGTGTCTGTCCCAGCATGGCGCAACCGATCCGCTCCACCTGCGCCCGGGCCTCGCGCAGGGAGAGTCCCGTTCGGAAGCCCGGGATCGCCTCCAGCTTGTCGAGAGTCCCCCCGGTGTGCCCCAGTCCTCGCCCCGACATCATGGGTACCGCCACCCCGCAGCTGGCCACCATCGGAGCGAGCAGCAGCGAGACTTTGTCTCCCACCCCACCCGTCGAGTGCTTGTCCACCCGCGGCAGCGAGAACCCGTCGAAGCGGAGCCGGTCGCCCGAATCGAGCATGGCGTCAGTGAGGGCGGCCAGCTCCTCCGTCGTGAGCCCCCGGAAGAAGACCGCCATCAGCAGGGCGGAGATCTGATAGTCCGGAATCCGGCCGGCAGTGTACTCCGCCACGAGCCGGGTCCACTCCTCCGGTCGGAGCGCGCCGCCATCCCGCTTGTGCCGGATGAGAGATGGAATCACCATTAGCCTGTTCACCGATCCCGTGCCACTGGAAATCCTTGCTCAAGCCGATTCTCGCCTTCACCGGCCTGTGTCTCATCGCCACACCCCGCGCCGCCGCGGCCCAGGGGGTAACCGACCACGTCGCCATGGGCGTCGCGGCGATGCATGCCCACGACCTTCGCACTGGTCTGGCGCACTACGAAGCCGGGCTCGGGCTCGATTCCGCGAGCTACGAGGCCAACTGGCGGGCCGCGATGGCCCTGCTCGACCTGGGCGAGCAGATCCCCGACAGCGTAAAGAGCCCGGAGCGCGATTCCCTCTTCGCCCGCGCCGAGGCGCTGGCTCGGCGCGCCGTCGCCGCCGACTCGGGGCGGGCCGAGGGGCACTTCGCACTCGCCGCCGCGGTCGGCCGGGCTTCGCTCACCATGGGCAAGAAAGACCGGATCCGCCGCGCTCCGGTAATCCGCGACGAGGCCCGCCGGGCGATCGCGCTCGATCCCCGACACGACGGCGCCTACCACGTCCTGGGCCGCTGGCACACCGAGATCATGCGGCTGTCGGGGTTCAGTCGATTCTTTGCCAGAAGCTTTCTCGGCGCGGGGATCTTCAAGGAGGCATCCTGGGATTCGGCGACGACCAACCTGGAGAAGGCGGTGGAGCTGGATCCGGGGCGAATCTATCACCGGCTGGAGCTGGCCGAAGTCTACGCCCACCGCAAGCGCTACGACGAAGCGAGGGCGCACTTGGCGGAGGTCGAAGCGTTGCCTCGGCGAGAGCTCCGGGACTCGGCCTACCAGGTCGAAGCTCAGGGCCTGGCCGATCGGATCGCCGACAAGCGCTAGGGGAGCCGGTCTCGGGCTCGTTCGGCGACCCGCCCGATCCGCTCACGAAGCCCTGGCCGCCCACGGCGGAGCCGCCGCCTCAGCTTCCGCCGGGTCCGGCTGCCCCGCTCCGGCGCGAAGAGCAGCGCCAGCCCCGCGCCCACCACCGCCCCGAGGATCAGCCCGGCCGTGAATTGGCCACCGCCAAGGGCCTCTTCGTCACCCTCAAAAGTCCGATCGTCCGTCATGTCGTCTCCCCTCGCCGGTCGAGTCGCTGCCTGCAACCTAGCCCCCGCGGACGAGCCGTCAACCATCGTGACACCATAGACTTTTGACATCCCCACTGCAGTTGCGTTCACCGCTTTCGCCAGCGCGCAGGACCCTTATAATGAGCTAGGCCGGTGATGCCTCGCGGTACTCGCCCGGCCCTCCACCAACCCGGACCCGACAATGACGGCTGCCCTGGCGATCGACGAAGTCGAACGGCTGCAGTCTCGCGTGCACGCGCTGGAGCAGGAGCGAAAGCACCTGCTGGCGGTGGTCGAAATTCTCCAGGAGATCGGCGGCACCCTGCAATTCGCCGACATCGTCCAGTCGGTGGCGTTGCGCCTCGGCGAGACGTTCGGACTCGACCGCTGCTCCATCTTCCTCGCGGAGCGCGGCGGCCAGCGAGTCCGTCTGGTGGCCAGCTATGAGGACCCGGCCATCAGAAACTACGTGGTGGACGTGGACCGCTACCCGGAGCTCCGCCGGGCACTCCAGACCGGCGAAACCGTCTTCATCGCTGACGCGGCCACCGATCCCTCGCTGAGTCCCGCTCACGGGGTGCTCGCGGCCCGACGGGTCAAGACCATCACCGCCATCCCGATCTCCTGGCGCGGCGTTGCCATCGGCGCCATTCTGCTGCGCACCTTCCGCGATGGTCCCAGCTTCTCGGCCGCCGACCTCAAGTTCTGCCAGGTGGTGGCGAATCTCACGGCCAAGGCACTCCGCAACGCTCACCGCTTCGAGCGCCTCCAGCAGCGCCGGGACGACGGGGACGAGCCGCGCCAGCGAGAGCGGGAGCAGGCGGCGTTGCTCGGCTTCATGCGGCAGTTGCTCGCCGTGTACCCGCGGCCCACTGCGGCCGATGGTTGCGGAGATCCCACCGTTGGATCGCCCGAGCTCGGGCGCCTCGTAGGAGTGGCCGAGGCGGTGCTTGCCCAGGAGGCGCTCTCGCGGTGACCCGAGGGGCCGCCGAGCGAGCGGATTCGCTGCGGCAGCAACTCGAGCGCGCCGGCCACGCGTACTACGCCCTCGACGCGCCGGAAATCTCCGACGCCGAGTACGACCGGCTCTTCCGGGAGCTTCAGGCGCTGGAGGAGGCGCATCCCGAACTGCGCTCGCCGGACAGCCCTACCCAGCGGGTGGGCGCGCCGGTCGCGAGCATTCTTCCCAAGCGGCCCCATCACCGTCCGATGCTATCCCTCGCCAACGCCTTCACTGACGAGGAGCTCGCCGCCTGGGAGGAGCGGAACGCGCGGCTGGTACCCGAGGTCAGAACCGCGAGCTACACCGCCGAGATCAAGATCGACGGCGCGGCGGTCAGCCTGACCTACGAGGATGGGCGGTTCACCGTGGGCGCTACCCGGGGCAATGGCCTGGTGGGCGAAGAGATCACGGCGAACCTCCGCGCGATCTCGGACGTGCCCCTGGGGCTCAAGGGTCGTGGCTGGCCCCGGGCGATGGAGGTGCGGGGGGAGGTCTACATGCCCTACGCCGGCTTCACCCGGGTCAACGAAGCGCGGGAGCGCGATGGCGAGCCGCTCTTCGCCAACCCGCGCAATGCCGCCGCGGGGGGGCTCCGCCAGCTCGACCCCGCCCTCACCCGGAAACGCCGGCTTCGCATGTTCGCCTTCGCCGTCGAGCCGATCGAGGGCAGTCTCAAGGCGCGCACGCACTGGGAGGTGCTGGACCTGCTGCACGACTGGGGATTCCAGGTCGAGCCCCACCGCGAGCGGTTCGCAGAGCTCGCGGCCGTCCAGGAGCGGATCTCCGGCTTCGAAGCGATGATTCCGCAGCTCCCCTTTCAGGCCGACGGAGTCGTCATCAAGGTGGACCGGCTCGCGCTCCATGGCGAGCTCGGCGTGGTGGGAGGACGGGAGCCGCGCTGGGCCATCGCCCGGAAGTTCGCTCCCGAGGTCGCGATCACCCGGCTCGACCGGATAGAGATCAACGTCGGTCGGACCGGCGCCCTCAATCCCTGGGCCAAGTTGGAGCCGGTGCTGATATCGGGCGTGACGGTCAGCAGCGCGACGCTGCACAACGAGGAGCTGATCGCGCAGAAGGACATCCGCGAAGGCGATCGGGTCGAGATCATCCGCGCGGGCGAGGTCATCCCCCAGGTTGTCCGCCCGGTGCTCGATGGCGTCGATCCCGACCAGCGGGGCAAGCCCTACCGGATGCCGGACAAGTGCCCGAAGTGCGGCACTCCGGTGGAGCGTCCGACCGACGAGGCGATGCGCTATTGCCTCAACGTGTCCTGCCCCGGCCGGGTGCTCGAGGGGATCGTGCACTACGCTTCGCGGGATGCGATGGACATTCGGGGGCTGGGATACGAGCGGGTGCGCCAGCTTCTGGACGCGGGACTGATCCGGGACGTCGCCGACCTCTACGAGCTCGCTCCGGACCGCCTGGTCGAGCTCGACCGCTTCGCCGCACAATCCGCGGAGCAACTGGTGAGCGCTATCGACGCGAGCCGCGCCCGGCCGCTCTCCAGCCTCCTCTTCGGTCTCGGGGTCCGCCACGTGGGCAAGACGGTCGCGGTGCTGCTGGCGCGGCGATTCGGGACGATGCAGGCGCTCATGGCGGCCGGCGAAGAGGAGATCAACGCGGTGCCGGGGATCGGTCCGACCATCGCCGCGGCGGCCGCCGCCTTCTTTCAGGAGCCGCGGAATCGGAAGTTGATCCGGCGGCTGGAGCGGTCGGGGGTCAACTTCAAGGAGCCTCGGGCCCCGAGCGCCGGCGGAGCGTTGGCCGGAAAGACCTACGTCATCACCGGTACATTGCCGACGCTTTCCCGCACCCAGGCGACCGATCTCATCGAGGACGCCGGTGGCCGGGTGGCGGGAACCGTGAGCAAGAAGACCGACGCGGTCGTGGCCGGCGAGGAGGCGGGGAGCAAGCTGGAGAAGGCGCGGAGCCTGGACGTGGAGGTGATCGACGAGGCGGAGCTCTTGCGTCGCGTCGGGCGCACGGCCTAGAATGCACCGTCCCTCACCCATAGCGACCATGACGGCACCCGAACCGCGGCCCCACCACGCCGGCCTTCGCATCGGCCGCCGGGTCCTCCACCAGCTCCGCGCCACACTCGAGCGCGACACCGGCCTTCAGGCATCGACCTACCTCCAGGAGGCTGGTTTTGCCGGCGGCGAGGAGCTGTACGCGGAGTTCTCCGAATGGCTGCTCGCCACCCGAGGGGTCGAGCGGCCGGGGCAGCTTGACGCGCAGTTCCTGAGCGAAGTGCTATCGGAGTTCTTCACCGACCAGGGGTGGGGCAGACTCGAAGCGGCACCGCTCAGCCCCGCGGTGCTGGCCCTCGATTCGCCCGAATGGGCCGAGGCCGCGGAAGATGGCCGGGGAGAGTTCCCCTCCTGCCATCTCACCTGCGGCCTGTTGGCCGACTTCTTCGGGCGGCTCTCGGACGGCCTGGTCGCCGTGATGGAGGTGGAGTGCCGCTCCCGGGGAGATACCCGCTGCCGCTTCCTCGCCGGCGCCCCCGAAACGCTGAGCGCCCTGTATGATCGGATGGCCCAGGGCACCGGATACGCGGAAGCGCTGGGCCTCAGCTCGCCCGCCTGAGCAGGCGCACGTCGCCCGAGCCGGTCTCGATCGCGATCTTTCCCCGCCCGTCGCCGATCCGGCCCACCAGATGCTCCCGGCTGTGCCTCGTCACCTGAAGCGGGAAATCGGTCTCGATGTCCCCGCTGCTGGTTTCGATCTCGACCTCGGCACCGAGGGTGCCGGGAGCGGTCACGGCGATGTTGCCGGAGCCGGTTTCGACCGTCAGCGAGGTCGGATCCACCCGCAGGTCGGCGGTGACGCCACCGCTGCCGGTCTCGAGAGAGATCCGGGGAGCGCTCCCGCCGGTCAGCCGGATGTCGCCCGAGCCGGTGTCGATCGATATTTGCTCCCCCTTGGCGTCGCTCACGGTCACCTCGCCCGAGCCGGTATCCACCAAGAGCGCGGTACCCTCGAACCGGGACACCTCGACGGGGCCCGACCCGGTGTCCACCGAGAGATCGCCCCGGGCACCGGTGACGGTGCCCGGTCCGGAGCCGACGTCGATGGCGAGCGAGCCCCTGGTGCCGGTCGCGCTGACCGGCGCGCTGTGGGCGTCGATCGCCAGCCGGCCATCCACGTTGGCCACCGATAGCTTCCCGACCGCCAGGTAGACCGACGCCCGGCGGCCCGCGGGCAACTGGATCCGCAGGTC
The DNA here is from genome assembly GCA_013813145.1 of Gemmatimonadales bacterium. Lineage (GTDB taxonomy): Bacteria > Gemmatimonadota > Gemmatimonadetes > Gemmatimonadales > GWC2-71-9 > CAVVWJ01. The sequence continues at coordinate 3,617 of JACCSE010000499.1, read as the reverse complement.
GGCGTGGGCCTCGAGCCCGTCGCCCGCCCCGCTGATCCTCACCCGCCGTCCTTCTTCGTCTCGATCGTGGTCGTGTTCGTGATCGTCCTCGGAATCGTGGCGGTCGTGGTCGCCGAAGGTGCCGTCCGCTCTGACCCGCAACTCGGTGGACGACCCCCGCTCGAGCCCGCGGTAGAGCACGCGGTCGGCGGGATAGATCAGGCGGAGGGTGCCGCGGCCATCGATCTGGCCTTGGGCGACCTTGAGCCGGCCGGCGGCGGGACCGCCCCTCGTGACCAATACCGTGGCACCACCGGTGCCGGGCTCGATCGTGACGCTGCCCGCGAGATTGTAGATGGCGATCTCGTCGCCCGCGACGGTGTACCGCTCCGGCTGCTGCCCGGCGGCTGCCGGCGCCAGAGTGAGCGAGATGAGGCCGAGCATGTTCGAGACCCGCATGGATGCCGCTCCTGGGATGGGGGGACCCAAGGTTGGACGGGCAGATCAGGCGGGAGGTTGCAGGGGCTCAGAGCCGCGCGGCGTAATCCGGGCGCATCACGATTTCGCCATTCTGGATGATCTCGCGGTCCCACGGGAGGATGATGAAGTTCTCGGTCTCGAACGCGTAGAAATCGGGCGCATACTCCCCCGTCTTGAAGGAGACGGCGGAGCGGACCTCGGCGGGATGGAGCGCGCGGACCTCGCTCAGCGCAAGGCGCATGGTGCTCCCCGTGTCGCATGTTTCGTCCACTACCAGGATCCGGCGGCCGCGGATAGAGGGCGGTGGGCCCGACACGAGCACCGGCTGGGAGCCGGCTTCCCGCCGGGTCACCGCCATCGAGCTGAACTCGCATTGCATGATGGAGGCGACGACGACGCCCGGGATGACCCCGGCCTTGGCCACGCCCAGCACGATTTCCGGCTGGTACTCTCGCGCGACGCGCAGCGCGAGCGCGCGGCAGAGCTCGCCGAAGAAGGGCCAATCCACTTCGAGGACCCCTTTGGGTCCGGACGATTGTGCGCGGCGCATGGGATCCTCCGATCTCGCCTCCCCAACCTACGCCCGTTCCGCCGGGCGAGCAACCAATTGGCTCGCGTTGCGGCACTTTCCCGCGCCAAGTATCTTTGCGAGACGCCAACGCGTTGTGCCCGTTTGACTTTGCTCGGAGAGTCCCGTCGGTCCATGACCATCTGGCAGCGCCTGTTCGGCAAGGACAAGACCGAGACCCTGCAGCCGCAACGGCTCGACTACCTCAATGAGGGGTTGGCGCTCGAGCGGCAGGGCGACTACGAGGCGGCGCTGACGTCATACCGCCTCGCCTTTCGTGACAACCCGTCGGATTCCCGCATCCTGCTCAACATGGCCATCGCGTTCACCAAGACCGGCCAGCCGGAAGAAGCGATTCGCCACTACAAGCGCGCGCTCGAGCTCGACGACAACCTCGGCGGGGCGCACTACGGCGTGGCCTTCCTGCTGCTCAAACGAGGGGACGTGCAGCAGGCGGCCGAGCATCTACGGGCCTTCCTCGCCCGCCCGCCAAAGGGACCGGACGCGGAGCGGTGGATCCGCCATGCCGAGACGGCGCTACGCGACATCGCGAGCAGTCCGGCGCCGGAGACACTGTGAGGCGATGGATTCGCCTCGCGCCGCTGGCCATGGCGCTGGGATGCAGCGGGCTGGACGAGGGTGAGGCGGGCATCGTCTCGCTGGAGGTTACGATTCCATCGCTGTCGACGCTGGAGGTGGGCGAGCAGCTCCAGCTTTCGGCGGTGCCGCTCAACGCCGACGGCGACGTGGTGCCGGTAGCGGTGAGCTGGCGGACGCCCGATCCCACGATCGTCGCGGTGGACGCGGCCACCGGCCTCCTCACCGGGGTGGGCCCGGGGACCGGGCGGGTGCAGGCCACGGCCGGCTCGCTCTCCAGCGACCTCCTGTCGTTCAACATCATCCTGGGGACCGACACGCTCGTCATCGTGGGCGACTCGATTGTTCCGGTACCGCTCGAGCCCGGCACGACCGGAGCGCTCGTCGTGCAGCTACGAAGCTTCGTCCCCGCCGACCCCGTCCCCGGCGGGCCGGTGATCTACGAGATCACCTCACCCGCGGCGGGAGTTGTGCCGGTCGTCGCCCTTACCGGCGGGGTACAGATCGACACGCTCACCACCGGGGCCGACGGGACCGTCGCAACCGTCATGCTGAGCCGCACGCCCGGCACGGTCGCCCCCGATACCGCCATCGTCCAGGTTCGCGCCACCCGCAGCAGCGGCGCCCCGGTCCCCGGCTCCGGCCAGCAGTTCATTGTGCTCTTCCAATAGGAGGCGCCCACGCCTCGTACCCTCAACCAGCTTTATTTCGGCACGATCGAGCACTTCGGCGGGCGCCCGGTAGCGCTCCGGGCAAAGCGCGAGGGCGGCTGGGCCGAGCTGAGCTACCGCGACGTGGCCGAGCGGGTGCGCGACCTGAGCATCGGTCTGCTGGAGTTGGGAGTTCGGCCGGGGGACCGGGTGGCCATCCTCTCGGAGAACCGTCCCGAATGGGCCATCGCCGACTACGCCTGCCTCGCCGCCCGCTGCACCGACGTACCGATCTATCCCACTCTCCCTGCCAAGCAGGCCGAGTACATCCTCCGAGACTCGGGGGCGGTCGCGATACTGGTGTCCGGCGAGACCCAGTTCGAGAAGCTGACCGGGGTGCGCGACCGCCTGCCCGCGCTGCGTCACCTCATCGGCTTCGATGCCCGGGGGCCGGGCCTGCTCACCTTCGACGAGGTCCTCGCCCGCGGCCGCGCCGCGCGCGAGCGGTACCCCGACTGGAAGAGCGAGGCGCTGCGGGCCGAGCCGGATGACCTGGCGACACTCATCTATACCTCCGGCACCACCGGCGACCCCAAGGGCGTGATGCTCACCCATGGGAACATCGCCTCCAACGTCACCACCTGCGTCGACCTGTTCGACTTCGAGGATGGAGACGAGTGCCTCTCGTTCCTGCCGCTCTCCCACATCTTCGAGCGGATGTTCGGGCACTACTGCATGTTCCACATGGGCGTGGTGATCAACTATGCCGGCGGGATCGAGACCGTCCCGGCCGACATGCAGGAGAGGCGGCCGTCGCTGATGGCCTCGGTTCCCCGGCTGTACGAGAAGATCTACGCGCGGGTTCTGGACAGCGTCCGGACCTCGTCCCCGATCCGGCGGCGGATCTTCGCCTGGTCCAAGCGGATCGGCGAGGACTGGGCGGAACGGACCATCGCGGGCCGGCCGGTCCCGCGCTCCCTCGCGCTCGCCCGCCGGCTGGCCGACCGCCTGGTGTTCGCCAAGCTGAGGGCGCGTACCGGCGGGCGGATACGTTTCTTCATCTCCGGTGGCGCGCCGCTCTCGCCCGACATCGCGCGGTTCTTCTTCGCCGCGGGCATGCCGATCCTGGAAGGGTACGGCCTGACCGAGACCTCGCCGGTCATGGCGGTCAACACCTTCGAGCACCTCAGGCTGGGGACGGTGGGCCTGCCGATTCCGGAAGTCGAGATCCGGATCGAGCCGGACGGCGAGATCGTCACCCGGGGGCCCAACGTGATGCGGGGCTACTTCAACAAGCCGGAAGCGACCGCCGAAGCGCTCGACCCCGACGGCTGGTTTCACAC
>JACCSE010000292.1 GCA_013813145.1 Gemmatimonadales bacterium | reverse complement strand
CCGCGGGTATCGAACCCCGGCCGAGTAGGTCCCTCGCGCGCTCGGGATGAGGTAACGGGCCCAGCCGGTGTGCTGTTGCTGCCCCGCCGACCCGCTGCCTCCCGAACCCGCTACCGCGCTACCGTATCCCGCCCCACCGCCTCCTCGCCCTCACGCTCGACGGTATCCACGTCCACCGTCGTATCGGTCGTCACGATCGCCGTATCCATCTCCTGGCGGGTCGTCACGATGGTGTCCGCGGCGTCGACGGCGCGGCCGGTTTCCTCTCGCGTATCGCAGCCCGCCAGCACTGCCAGGCCGAGCGCCGCGGTGATATATGCTTTCATTGTCACTCCGTGCTTGAGTTGATGCCTCCCCACTGACCGGGGTCAAAGTCGGGCCTGGTGACAGGGGATGCGGTGACCCGTCTCACCAGCGCAAGGTGCTCGACGGCGGCCGGCTGACGGGTATGTTGGTACTGGTGGGGCACATTCATCCCGGCCAGGCACCCAGGGACTCCCGGCAATGGCGCAACCTATCAGCAGGGCTCAGCGGATCTACGGCGAGCGGATCGGGCCTCGGCGGCGGCTAGCGCTCGCGGTGACGTCGACCCTGCATGCGCTGCTGAACCGGGTGTCCGGCATGACGCTCGGCGGGCTGCCGCGGGTAGCCGGCATTCCGGTCCTGCGCGGGCCCGGCGCCGGACCCGCCTCCCGGGCCAAGCTGGAGGCGGGACTCGAGTTGCTGGCGGAGGCCGCGCCCGGGCGCATGGACCGCCTTCGCGGCAACGTGCTCGGCATCTTCCTCGCCCGCCAGCCCACCGCCCACGGCCACTATTCCCGCATCACCGGGACCTGCACTCTCGACCTGGAGCGCCTGGCCGGGGAGAACTCCATCGAAACCGCGGCCGCCCTGGTCCGCTGCGCCACCGAGGCGTGGCTGTGGCGCGCCGGCAGAGGCCGGGCCACGGACGACGAGTACCGGATCCTGGCGCTGAGCGAGCGTGCCGGCCGGCAATTCGTCCGCCGGGTGCGGGCTTCCCGCCGGCTGGCGTAGCGGGCACCGGCCATGCCCACAGGGGCGTCCGGCATCACGTCCCGGCCCCCATTACTTTCGACACACCAGCACCCAGAGTGTATCCGATGCGCTTGCCCCTGCTCCGCACCTTCGCGGCGCTGCTGCTCCCCACCGCCCTCTGGGCCCAGGCGATTCCCCTCGCGGAGTACGCCGCCCGGCGAGACTCGCTCGCGGCGCGGATCGACAGCGGGGTCGTCGTCGCCTTCGGCACGCGGAGCCCGGTGGGCTTCGCTCGGCCGGCGCAACTCCCGGCCTTTCGCTATCTGACCGGCTTCCTCGAGCCCGACGCCGCCTTCGTGATGGTGGTCGGCGGCGAGAAGTCCGGCGGGACGCTCTTTACCGAAGCGCGCGACCCGCGCCGGGCGCTCTACGATGGCTTCCCACCGGACTCGTCCACCATCGCGCGCCAGGTAGGGCTCACGGCCCGCTCCCTCCCGGCGCTCGTGCCGATGCTGGACTCGCTCGCCGCCACCGGGCTTCCCTTCTACGCGCTTCGCGACTTCGAGACCTCCGACTACGCCTCCCAGGACTCGCTCACCCGCGGCGCCAGCTTCATGCGGAGCTTCTCGGCGCGGCATCGGGAGCTGGAGTGGCGCGATGCCCATCCCATCCTCGACAGCCTGCGCACCCGGAAGAGCCCTGCCGAGCTGGCGCTGCTGCGGCGGGCCATCGCCATCACCGTCGAGGGACTCGAGGAAGCGATGCGGGCGATCCGTCCGGGCATGTGGGAGTACGAGGTCGAGGCACTCCTCCAGGCCGCCTTCCGCCGAACCGGCGGCGACGGTGCCGCGTTCGTGTCGATCATCGGGTCGGGCCCGAACTCCACCCAGTATCACTACCACGCCAACAACCGGCGGATGCTGGCGGGCGAAACGGTCGTGATGGACGTGGGAGCCGGCTACGGTGGGTACGCGGCCGACGTCACCCGCACGGTGCCGGTCAGCGGCCGGTTCACTCCGGAGCAGCGCGCGGTATACCAGATCGTCCGCCAGGCGCAGGCAGCGGCGGAGCGGACCGTCAAGCCGGGCTCCTCCTACGCCGCCTGGCGCGACTCGGCACGCATGGTCGTGGCCCGGGGCGTCGCCCGGCTGGGACTCACCGAGGGGGTGGACGCCACCTTCGACCCGCCCTGGGCCGAGCAGTGCTCCGCCAATCCGGTCGCCTGCACCCAATCCTTTCTCTACATGGCGCACGGGCTGGGACACGGCATCGGCCTGGAGGTGCACGACCGGCCCCATCCGTGGTACGGCACCGGGACCTTCACCGTCGGCGACGTATTCACCACCGAGCCCGGGATCTACATCAGCACCCGCCTGCTCGACATTCTGCCCGACACGCCGAAGAACCGCGCCATGATCGCCAAAGTCCGCCGGAACGTGGAGCGCTATCAAAACGTGGGCATCCGGATCGAGGACGACTACGTGGTCACCCGCACCGGGCTCGAGTGGCTCTCCCAGGCACCTCGCGAGCTGGTCGAGGTCGAGGCCGAGATGGCGCGGCGTCCGCGCCCGGCCGCCAGCCGTTGAAGGACGGCATAACCACTTGTTGAGGGAGGGCGCAATGCTCGTCGTCACCACGCCGTCCATCGAAGGCCGGCGCATCACCAGATACCTCGGCCTGGTCAGCGGGGACGCGATTCTCGGAGCCAATATCTTCAAGGATTTCTTCGCCGGGATCCGCGACATCGTGGGGGGACGCTCCGCCGCCTACGAGCAGGAGCTGCGGAAGGCGAAGACCATCGCGCTGGAGGAGATGCAGGCCGAGGCCCAGCAGATGGGCGCCAACGCCATCGTGGCGGTGGACCTGGATTACGAGACGGTGCAGGTGGGATCGGGTGGAGGGATGCTGATGGTGAGCGCCAGCGGAACGGCGGTGGTGCTGGAGTGAGGGTGCCAGCCTCCATCGCATTGCTGTCAGGAGCACTCGCCATGCCGCTCCAGGGCCAGACGCCGACCTCCCGGCCCCGCCTTCCTCTGGTGGTTCAGCCGGAGACTGTCGCGGTGTGCCGCCTCCCCGCCGGAGCGGCCCTGCCCCAGTGGACGGCGGGCGCCTCGTCGTTCCTCACGGTGAGCCGGACCCCCGAGGAGTTGTCGATCACCGCCGACCAGCGGGTCATCCCGGACGGCCTGCGCTGCGAGCGGGACTACCGCCCGATCCGCGTGCGGGGAACCCTTCCGACCAACCTGGTGGGCATCCTCGTCGCCATCGCCGAGCCGCTGGCGGCCGCGAGCATCAGCATCTTCGCCATTTCCACCTACGACACCGATTACGTGTTGGTGAAAGCCAGGGATCTGGACCGTGCCGTCGCGGCGCTGGAGAGAGCGGGACACCAGGTGACGCGGTGAGTGCCTGCGGCCGTTCACCACGACAGGAGACATCCCATGGAGCTGCGCGGGAAGACAGCACTCGTCACCGGCGCCTCCAGCGGAATCGGCGCCGCCACCGCAAGAGAGTTGGCGCGGGCGGGCTGCCGGGTGATCCTGCTCGCCCGCCGCCAGAGGGAGCTGGACCGGGTTGCCGCCAGTCTCGGTGACCGCACCGCCGCGGTCCACGCGCTCGACCTCACCGATGCGGACGCGGTCACGAGAGTGGCTCGGCGCATCAGCGCGGATCTCGGCACGCCCGACGTGGTCGTCAACAACGCCGGCGCCGGACAGTGGAAGTTCGTGGAAGAGACCAGCCCGGCCGAAGCGGTGCAGATGATGGCGGCGCCGTACTTCGCCGGGTTCTTCGTCACTGGGGCGTTCCTGCCCGGGATGCTCGCCCGGAACAGCGGGCACATCGTGAACGTCAGCTCGGCCGCCTCCCGCTTCGTCTGGCCGGGTGCCACGGCGTATACCGCGGCGCGCTGGGCGGTCCGCGGATTCACCGAGGCGCTCCGGGCCGACCTGGCCCGTACCGGGATCGGCGTCACCCTGTTCGAGAGCGGCGTCGTGGCGACGGAGTATTGGGCCAGCAACCCCGGCAGCCGCGAACGGGTCCCCGGGATTGGGCGCCTGATCCCCGAGGTAACCCCGGAGGAGGCGGCCCGGGCCATCGTTCGCGGCGTCGAACGCAACCGCAAGCTTGTCGTAGTGCCGCTCATGATGCGGCTGACCTATCTCCAACACGCGCTCTTCCCGGGTATCGTGCAATGGCTCATGACCCGCACCGGCTACCGGCGGCCGCTGTCAGCGTGACCGTCCCCCGCAGCGTCTCCGCTGCCGCCGCGATGTTCGCCATTTACGGAGCGGCGGTTCTGCTCAACGCGATTGTGGCGCACGGCGGCTCGGGATGGTCGGACGCGGGCGACTACGGACGCGCCATCCTCCGGTTGGCGGGCTGCCTGCTGGTGGCGTGGGGACTGCTTCGGGGAGAGCGGTGGTCGTGGTGGCTGGGGTTGGCGCTCGCGATCCTCTGGCTGGTGGCGGGATTGCTCGCCCTGGTGGTGCTGGAGCGGGGCGACGTGCATTGGCTGGTGCCCAGCCGCTCGCAGCTTCCTCTCGCGGTCGGAATGCTCAGCCTGGGGCTGGCGGTGGCGCTTCTCCTCACCCCCTCGGCGCGGACGATGTTCCGGCGCGAGCGCTGAACGCCTCGTCCACCGAGAACGCCCCGGGCCCGTGCAGCAGCAGAAATGCCGAGCCGAAGAGCATCACCAGCGCATCGTAGTTCTCCAGGAACGGCTGCCCGATGTGCGCGATCAGCAGCGCGGCGATGAAGTTGAACACCATGACCGCCGCGGCGGGCCGGGTGAAGCCTCCCACCACGAAGAGCAACCCGCAGATGAACTGGGCGTATGCCGAGATGAAGGCCGACCCGAGCGGCCAGGGAACGCCGCGCGCGCCGAGGAACTCGACGAATTCCACCATCTGGGCGTAGCTGAAGACGTTGTCCATCGTGCCCCAGACCAGACGGTGGCCCACGATGAGGCGGATAAAGAGCGGACCGTACTCACGGTAGGGCGCGAGGGCGCGATCGAGCGCGGTGAAACCGGGAAAGAGCGCAGGCATCCGCTCCTTACGGGCCGACTTTCCCCAAGTTGCAGGACCAGGATGCTGGTTCCGCGCCGACCGACCCGGCTAGATTGAGCCCACACCTCGCCATGCAGTCCAATGGAGCAGGCATGACTGGTCCTCCCTCCGGGCCCCCTCAGCCCGATCCCGGCCTCGCCGATCCGACGCTCCGTCTCGCTCGGCTCCGCAGAGAGCACGCGCCCCTGTATCCCGGACTCGATGCCGGGGTGTGGTATCCCGCGGGCAGCGTGGCCGAGTATTTCCTCGCCTGGCTGATCCGGCACCCGGGCCCCGACGCTCAGAAACGTGCCCGGGTGCTCGATGCCCAGCACTTCGAGTTCCGCGGCGGTATCCCGCGCGATGCGCCCTGGGTAAACGGGAGGAATCCCGACGAGCGCCGCGCGTGAGCGCTCCGCGGGACGTGGCCGCTGAGCCGTCGCGTCGCCGCGCGCGGACCGCCCTGCTCCTGCTCGCTCTCCTCGTGGGCGGTGCGGTGCTCGCCGGCGTTTTCGCGGTGCGGCGAGCCGGCTCCGCCATAGGGGAGTTGGTCAACTCGCCCGGCCGGACCACCGTAACCCAGGCAGTCGTGGTGGAGCGGATGCGCGCCGTCGCCCAACTGGTGACCAGCGAGACCGCGCTCCGCGACGTGGTGGTCTACGAGAACCGCCGGCTGGGCTCCACCAAGCGGTCGCTCGTCGTGGTCACCGGGCGGGTCCTGACCGGGTTCGATCTGGACCGGGGCACCGAGGTGCAGGTGGACCACGACGCGCGACGGGTGCGCATCCAGCTTCCGGCCGCCGACGTCCTCGGCGTCGAGGTCACTGGACTCCGGACCTACAACGAGCAGAGTGGGCTTTGGAATCCGTTCCGGCCCGCCGACCGGGACACGATTTTCCGGCTGGCGCGGGATCAACTGGTGGCGACCGCGGGCGAGCTGGAAGTACGGGCCCACGCCGAGGAGAGCGCCCGCCGCCTGTTGCAGGCGCTGGTGAGCGCCGACGGCTATACCACCGAGGTGACCTTCGGCCGGCGCTCCCCAGGCGCCGCCACGCCGGAGACCGGCACCCCGTGATCGCCCCATGCCTCGCCTGCTGACGCCCGTGGCGATGAGCCTGATCGCCACGGTCACGATCCTCCCGCCCCTCGCCGCGCAGACCGTGCAGGGCCGGCTGCTCGCGCGGCCCTCGGACGAGCCGGTCGCCGGCGCGCTGGTGACGCTGGTGGACAGTGCCGGCAGCGAGGTCGCTCGCGCGGCCACCACCCCAAGCGGGGGGTTCGCGCTGGAGGCGCCGCGGGTGGGCAGGTACCAGGTGGTCGTCCGCCAGATCGGCCAGCAGATCTGGCACTCGGCTCCCTTCGCCCTCGCGGTCGGCGCCGACTATCCGCTCATCCTCAGGGTGGAGTCGAGGCCGTACGTGCTGCCGCCGATCACCGTCGCGGCCCGCCGCTCCCGCTGCGACGTCAGCCTGGACGACGACGACCTGCTCGGCCGCTTGCTGGACGCGGCGAGCACCGCGCTGGGCATCGCCGAGGAGAGCGCAGACGCCGGGATTTACGGCTTCTCCACCGACACCTATCTCAAGCGGCTCAGTGTCGACCTGGCAGTGGTAGAGAGCACCGGTACCGACCTGCCCGGCATGGCACGCTGGCCCATCGAGAGCGCTGATCCGGACAGCCTCCGCACCTGGGGATTCGTCCGCACCCCACCGGGCACCGATGCGGGACCGGTCTACTACGGGCCCGACGCCCGAGTGCTCTTCAGCGACTGGTTTCTCGACTCGCATTGCTTCGAGGTGGAATCCGCCGGCGAGAATCTCGTGGAAGTGCGGTTCGAGCCGGAGCGCCGCGGCAAGCGCGTGGACCTGGAGGGCCGGCTGGTGATCGACCGCGAATCGCTGGAGCTGAGAACGCTGGCCTTCGAGTATGTCGGGCTTCCCCGCTGGGTCCCTCGCGACAAGGCGGGCGGCGAGGTGGAGCTGCGCCGGCTGGGCGCGGGTGCCTGGGTCCCCACCACCTGGCATCTCCGTGCCCCCGTGCCAGGGCGTTCCACCCGGACCTCCCGGATAACCATGCGCGGCTGGGTGGAGACGGGAGGCCGGGTCACCGCGGTGCGAAAGGCAAAGGGCGAGGTCGATGCGCTGCTGACCGAGGAGCTGATCCGGCGAGAGAGGCGGTACTAGGGCAGCAGGGCGAATCCCGAGGAGCCGACCTCCGTACTGAGAGGATCCCCTCACTCCGGATCCCGGCAGATGCATTCAAACGTTCGCGCGCTCGCCGTTCTCACCTCACTGCTCGCAGCCACCAGCCGCTACCCCCCGCCCGCACACGCTCAGCGCGCCACCATCGACCGGATCGTCGAGCACCTCAGCAGCGGCGCCGGGGCACTGGAGGCGGGCGACACCGCCGGCTATCTGGCGTCCACCGGCCGTGCCTACGCGCTCGCGCCCGGTCTCCCCTTCGTAGCGTACCACCACGCCCGGGCCCACGCGCCCGCCGGCCGGCGTGACTCCGCGCTGACGCTGCTCGGCAGGCTTGCCCGGGAGCAATCGGTGATCGCGTTCGACGCCCCGGCCGACAGCGCGTTTACCGGCCTCGCCGGCGATCCCGGGTTCCGTTCCGCCGTGGCGGCAATCGAGCGCGCTCGGCAGCCGATCTCCCGCAGCACGACCGCCTTCGAGCTGCCGGAGCGGGATCTCATCGCCGAAGGAGTGGCGCACGATCCGAAAACCGGGACGCTCTTCCTCAGCAGCATGTACAAGCGGAAGATCGTGGCGATCGCGCCAGACGGGGCCGCGCGCGACTTTGCCGCCACCGGCGCCGACGGACTCGGCCCGGTCGTGGGGATGGAGGTGGACCCCTCGAGGCGGACGCTGTGGGCCGCGGCGATGTACCTGCCCGAAGGCGGCATTCCGTTCCCCGACAGCACTCTCATGGCCCACGGCGTGCTCTTCAAGTACCACGTGGATACCGGCCGGCTCATCAAGCGCTACGTTCGGGCGCCGGGAGACGACCGGCACGGCTTCAACGACCTGACGATCCTTCCCAACGGCGATACCTACGTCACCGACAGCCAGGGAGGCGGCGTCTTTCTGGTCTCGGCCAAGGCCGATACCCTCGTGCAGGTCGTCCCGTCGGGCACGTACGTCTTCCCCAACGGAATCACCGCCACCGACGACGGTCGGCGGCTCTTCGTGGCCCACGGCGGCGGCATCGATCGGATCGATCTGCCGTCCTACCGCCGCACCAGCATCGCCGCACCCGACTCGCTCAACCTCGGCGGCGGGGATGGACTGGCCTTCTATCGGAACAGCCTGATCGCCCACCAGCCGTCCGGATTCAACCGGGTCATCCGTTTCTATCTCGACCACGTCCAGGCTCGAGTCG
>JACCSE010000496.1 GCA_013813145.1 Gemmatimonadales bacterium | reverse complement strand
TCCTTCGCTTCGCTCAGGATGACAGCTCATGCGGTCCACCATCTCCCGCGCGCTATCCCTGCTCACCCTTCTCGCCACCGCCTGCGGCGGCGATGACGATGGCCCCTCCGGCCCGGTGGACGAAGGCGAAGCTCCCGCCGCTGGCTGTTCCGGCGGCACGCTCTCCAGCGGGGCGCTCTACCGCTTCTGTTTTCCCCCGGATTGGAACGGCGAGCTCGTCCTCTACGCTCACGGCTACGTGCGCGACGACGCCCCGCTCGCGGTCCCGGCCGACGCGCCGGGCGGAATTCCCATCGCGGCCGCCGTCAACAGCCTCGGATACGCCTTCGCGACGACCAGCTATCGGGCCAATGGCCTCGTCGCCGACGTCGCGGTGGACGATCTGATCGACCTCGACGAGCGCTTTCGCGAGAGCTACCGGCCTGATCCGACTGTGACGTTCGTGGTCGGGGTCTCCGAGGGCGGACTGGTCGCGGCCCTCGCCGCGGAGCGGGACCCGGAGCGATTCTCCGGCGCGCTCGCGGCGTGCGGGCCGGTCGGCGACTTCGCCGCCCAGATCGATTACTTCGGGGATTTCCGGGCGCTGTTCGACTACTTCTTCCCCGGCTTCCTGCCGGGAAGCCCGGTCGAGGTGCCCGACGAGCTGCGGGCCAACTGGGAATCGCAGTACGTCCCGCAGATTCTTGCGGCGGTGGAGTCGAACCCGGATGCGGCGAGCCAATTGATCGAGGTGACGGGAGCGGCGGTGGATGGCGGCGACCTATCATCGGTGGCAGCGACGGTGGTTGCGGTCCTGTGGTACAGCGTCTTCGGCACCGAGAACGCGCAGGAGCGGCTTGGCGGGCAGCCCTACGACAACGTCGGGCGAGTCTACGCCCGCTACGCCGCCGACCCTGCCGCGCGCGATGCGTTCGGTCGCTTCGACACATCGGGCGAGCTCGTGGTGCCGGTGGTCACTCTGCACACCACCGGCGATCCCGAAGTCCCCTTCTTTCACGAGCCGCTCTACGGCGCCAAGGTGGCGGCGGCCGGCGCGGCCGGGCTACTCACTCAGCAGACGGTGCAGCGCTACGGCCACTGCACCTTCGAGCTGGCGGAGGTGCAGTCCGCGTTCGCCACCCTGGTACAGCAAGTCTCCACCGCCGTCGCGGTCCGCCCGTAGGCCGGCGTGCGGCTTGGAATAATCGCGGATACGCACGGGCTGCTCCGACCCGAGGTGTTCCAGGCGTTCGAGGGGGTCGATCACATCCTGCACGGCGGCGACATCGGCCCGCCCGGGATTCTCGACGAGCTGGAAGCCGTTGCGCCGGTGACCGCGGTCTACGGCAATACCGACGGATCGAAGCTCCGCTCGCGCCTGCCTCAGGTCGCGAGTGTGGAACTGGACGGGTTCCGGATCGTCGTCACCCATGGAGACCAGTTCGGTTCGCCCACGCCGGAGAAGCTTCAGGCGGCGTTTCCCGAGGCCGAGATCATCGTCTTCGGACACACCCACCGTCCGCTGCTCACCATCGTGGATGTGGTGGTGACGGTGATGAATCCGGGTGGGGCGGGGGCCCGCCGGTTCAACCTTCCGCCTTCGGTGGGGATCATGGAGCTGGAGCCGGGGATCCCGCCGCGAGCCCGGCTGGTGCCGTTGCTGGAGTTCGATCCGGGATGAAATACCGGCGAACTGCTTGAGGCGCGTTGTCACCCTGAGCGAAGCGAAGGGGGCATACCCCCAGGCATGTCCCCTTCACTCCGTTCAGGGTGACAAACGTGTGAGCCCTACGCCGCCGCCCATTCCTCCAGCGGCGTCGTTCGGCGGAGCGCGTCGGGGTGGGCCCGGAACCAGGCCATGAGAAGCAGAATCTCGTCGATGGCATCCATCGGCAGCGGGCCCGGCGCCGGCTTCGGCCGCTCCGCCTCTCCCGCGACGACGCCCTTGAACGCTTCACGCTCGCCCGGCGTGGCGGGAAAGGGGGCCGAGGCCCGGACGACTCCCTGCACCACAACATAGGCCTGGTCGTCGCCGTAGGTGCCGGGATCGTGGTAGACGAAGGTCAGCAGATCCACCGCGCTGCGCGCGCGGCTGGTGGCCCCGAGCAGCCACTCGAGCTGCTCGAACTTCTCCCGCCAGCGGGCGGCCAACTCGTAGTGGCCGGCATCAGCCGCCTCCTGCATCGCCGCGACCACCCGGTCCATCGGCTGAATCGTCCGACCCTCGAGGAAAGCCGCCGCCGTGTCGATCTTCCGGCGGTACTCCCGCTCGGTCACGAACCCGGCGCAGGGGCCGCAGCAGAATCCGAATTCGTGCCGCAGGCACGCGGCCTGCCGCGGCTGGTCGAACAAGTCGCGCTGCCCGGCGAACACGATGGGCATGGTCGCGCGGCAGTCGCGAATACCGAGCAGATCGTTCAGGGTTCGCACCGCCTCCAGCGTACGGCCCAGTGAGTGGAACGGACCGTAGCAGCGAAGGTCGTCGCGCGAGACGGTGCCGCCCGCGTAGATCCGCGGGGCCGGCCCGCCGGACATCTTGATGAGTACCGATCGCCGGGTAACGTTGCCCCGGTAGTTGAAATGGGGGCGGTGGCGGCGGATCTGCCGCAGTTCGCCGAGGTAGGCCGCGAACTCGCTGGGCACGTAGTCCCAGGTGATGTCGCTGGCGGCGTAGAGGATCCGCGCCGCCTTGTCGTCCGGATACTCCGCCCTGAAATAGGTGAGCAGCCGGGTGCGCAGCCGTTTGGCTTTGCCCACGTAGATGATCCGGCCGGCGGCGTCGGTCATCCGGTAGACGGCGGGGCGGTTCTCGGCGAGGGCACACACCCGGGTTCGCAGTTGCCCCAGATCGGTGGAGGGAATCGGCGCGACCCGTTGGGCCCGGCGGGAGGGGCTCACGATTGGCAGCGGTGGCAGAAGACCGAGATGCGGGCGTCGATGGCGTGGGTGCCGGTCAGCCGGGTCCCGCAGCGCCGGCACGGCTCGCCCTCCCTGCCGTACACGAACAGCTCGAGCTGGAAGTTGCCCGGCTCCCCGGTGCCCGTCCGATAGTCGCGGAAGGTCGTCCCGCTGGAGGCAATGGCGGCGGCGAGAATCCGGCGGATCTCGAAGTGCAGCCGCCGGTGATCGTCCGGAGTGAGCCGTACCGCCGGTTTCGAGGGATCGATCCCCGCGGCGAAGAGCGCTTCGTTGGCGTAGATGTTCCCCACTCCGGCCAGATGACGCTGGTCCATGATGACTTTCTTGATCGCCTGCCGAGAGCGCCGGAGCGTCGTGCCGAATCGCTCCGGGGTGAACTCAGGCTCCAGCGGCTCCGGTCCGATGGCGCCGGTGTACCGCTCCCATCCCTTGCCGTCGAGCAGCAGCAGGGTACCGAGGCGCCGGACGTCCCGATAGACCAGGGTCCGGCCGTTGTCGAGCGCCGCGCGGAGCACCGCGTAGTGCGCTTCATCGGGAGCGAGGGGGCGGTCGTGAACCACCAGCGACCCGGTCATCCCCGGCTGGATGACGAGCCTGCGTTCGCCGAGGTCGATGACGGCGTGCTTAGCGCGCCGGCGCACGTCGCGGACGCTGGCCCCGGTCAGGCCGCGCAGGAGGCGACGGCGGGTGACGCCACGGAGCACGTCGTCGTGGCTGAGGCTCACCCGCTCGAATCGGCGGCCGAGCAGGGCCGGCCGGATATCGCGGACGATGGTTTCGACTTCGGGAAGTTCAGGCATGGGGGAAGTTAGCGGACGGCGGACGGCGGACGGCGGAAGGCAGACGGCAGACGGCGGACGTGTCATCCTGAGCGAAGCGAAGGATCTTGGAGGGGAATGGCTCGAGCCCGGCGGAGCAAATCCTTCGGTCGCTGCGCTCCCTCAGGATGACAACGGCCGTCTGCCGTCCGCCGCCTACCGTTCGCTCCCCACTTCCATTCTCCGCGCCGCCTCCCGCCACCCGATGTCGTGTCGGTAGATCTTGCCTTCGAACTCGATCGCCGCCGCCGTCTCCCGGCTGAGGCGGCGCGCCTCCTCGAAGGTCGGCGCCACCGCGGTCACGTTGAGCACCCGCCCGCCCGCGACCCGGAGCACGCCATCCGCGCCGCGCGAAGTGCCGGCGTGAAAGACGATCACGCCGTCCGGAAGCCTCGCCGGGATGGCGATCGGCGCTCCCGTTTCCGGTGCGTCGGGATAACCGCGCGAGGCGAGCACGGTCGTGACCGATGCGTCACCGCTCAACCCCAGGCGCGAAGGCGCGTCGCCCCGCGCCGCGCGCCGGAGACAGTCCGTGAGTCCGCGAGACACCAGCGGCAGCACCACCTGGGTCTCGGGATCGCCCAGCCGGCAGTTGAACTCCACCACCCAGGGCGCGTCGTCTGCGTCGATCATCAGGCCGGCGTAGAGGAGCCCGCGATACGGGGTTTCGCGGTGGCGCATCTCCTCGAGCGCGGGCAGCAGCACCTCGCGCCGCACCCGGTCCAGCAGCGCGGGCGTGGCGACCGCGACCGGGGTGTAGGCGCCCATTCCTCCGGTGTTGGGCCCCCGGTCGCCCTCGAGCAGGCGCTTGTGATCCTGCGACACCGGGAGGAGCTCGAGCTCGCGCCCGTCGGTGATGGCGAGAACCGAGATTTCCTCGCCCTGAAGGAAACTCTCGACGACGATGGTCTGGCCGGCGACGCCGAAGCTGCGCTCGCCGAGCATGGCGCGGACGGCGTCCGCGGCCTCGCGCCGGGTGGCACAGACCACCGCCCCTTTTCCTCCGGCCAGTCCCGATGCCTTGACCACCAGCGGCTCGGGATGCCGTCCCACGTAGGCCAGCGCGGCATCGAGATCGTCGAAGGCGCGGCTGGCCGCGGTTGGGATCCCGGCGGAGGCCATGACCTCCTTGGCGAAAGCCTTGGAAGACTCGAGCTGAGCGGCCGCCGCGCTCGGTCCGAAGACCGCTCTCCCCTCGGCCCTCAGCCGGTCCGCGAGACCCCGAGCGAGCGGGGCCTCAGGCCCCACCACGGTGAGGTCGATGCCGTGCATGTCGGCCGCGTCGGCGATCCGGTCCAGATCGTCAGCCTGGATCGGAAGGTTCCGGGCCAGCTCGGCCGTTCCGGGGTTGCCGGGGGCGCAGTAGAGGTCGGCGTCGGGATTCTCGCGGCGGAGCGCCCAGCAGAGCGTGTGCTCCCTTCCTCCCCCGCCCACGACGAGCAGTCTCACGGCTTTTGGGCGTTCCGGAACGCCTCCCGGGCCCGGTCGGCCGCGCGGCGCGCGGCGTCGGTCACGTGGGTGGCCAGCTCGCGGGCCTCGCCGGCATAATAGCTGCCCGCCGCGGCGAAGTCGTCGGCCAGGGGACGCTCCTTCTCTTCGGTGCCGCGGCGCACGTACTCGCCGCGGACGATTCGGTCGTATTCGCCGGCCGCTACCCATCGCTGCAGCTCCGCGGCACGCACAGTGTGCATCGGATGGGTGAGCGCGAGCGTGCTCAGCACCTTGTACACGATGTCGAGCCCTTCACCGCTCGAGGCGTACTCGTGGGCCTGCTGCATGAAGGCATCGACGTTCATCTGTCCCGCGAACCCGTCGCCCCGGCCTCCGCCCGCCATCTTCATGTCCACCCGCTGCGCCATGACGATGTCCTGCCCGCCGAGGAGCCCGGCGCGGTCGGCCGAGAGCTCCGATTTGCGGGACCACTCGAGGAAGGCGAGCCGGACCGGAAGCACTAGCAGGCTGGCGAGCGTCGGGAGGGCGCCGAGGCTGATCAGCGCGAGGACCGCGGCGATCGTCCGGTAGAGAGCATGCCCGCTCATGACGTGCCCCAGCTCGTGAGCCAGCAGTACCCGCAGCTCGTCGTCGTCGAGCAGCTCGATGGCTGCGGAGTGGATGACGATGAACGGCCGGTCGATACCGTACGCGCCCGCGTTGAAGAACGGCGTCTGCGAGACGTAGAGCTCGGGCACGCCGGACCAGTCGAGCGTGGTGCAGGCCTCGGTATGAAGGTGCCAGAGTGTGGGGAACTGGGCCGGCCCGACCCGCACGGCGTTGCCCTGAAAGAGCAGCCGGATCCCCCGCTCACCCCCCAGAAGCGCGAGAACCCGGCGGATCACCTCGTCCACGCCCGGGACCGTCCGGAGCGCCTGGAGCGCGGCGCGATCGGCCGGATGCTCCCAGGAGACGGCCGAGATCTCGGGGAAGGTCCGGCGGGAGCGGGGGGCGGGGAGACTGGTCATGCGGGGCTCGCGGTTAGGGGTGGAGCAACTACGGAGGGGCAGGCCGCTTGTTTCATTGTGTGACGATTGTCAATTGTCATCCCGAGCGAAGCGAGGGATCTTCTCCGCCGTGCTCGAGCCATTCCCAGGCAAGATCCCTCGCTTCGCTCGGGATGACAGACGCCAGCATCACCCGCTCGCCGCGAACGCCCGATCCAGATCCGCGATCAGATCCTCGGTGTCCTCCACTCCGCAGCTCAGCCGCACGAGACTCTCGGTGAGCCCCATGGCCTCTCGCATCGCCACCGGCACCGCCGCGTGGGTCATCGTCACCGGGTGCCCGATCAGGCTCTCCACCCCGCCGAGCGACTCGGCCAGGGCGAAGATCCGGGTGCTCTCGACGAACCGCCGCGCCCGCGCCGGATCGCCCAGGTCGAGCGAGATCATCCCGCCGAATCCGCTCATCTGACGGCAGGCGAGCTCGTGCTGAGGGTGTGAGGGAAGTCCGGGGTAGTACACTCGCGTCACGTCCCCTCGCTGCCGCAGCCACTCGGCGATGCGGCGGCCCGAGGTGTCATGCTGCCGCATCCGGAGGGGCAGGGTCTTGAGCCCGCGGAGCGCCAGCCAGCAGTCCATCGGTCCCGGCACCCCGCCCGCGGCGTTCTGAATGAAGCCTAGCCGCTCCGCCAGATCGTCGCGACTGGTGATCAGCAGGCCGCCCACCATGTCGCTGTGGCCGTTGAGGTATTTGGTGGTGGAGTGCAGTACGATGTCGGCCCCATACTCCAGCGGGCGCTGGAAATACGGCGTCGCGAAAGTGTTGTCCACCACGAGCAGATAGCCGTGCGCCTGGGTGAGGTCGCCGGTCGCGCCCAGGTCCACCAGGTTCATCATCGGGTTGGTGGGCGTCTCGCAGTAGACCATCCGGGTGGCCGGTGTCAGCGCCCGCTCGACCGCGCCGACGTCGCGCATGTCCACGAAGGTGAACTTCACCCCGAGCGGGGCGTAGATCCGCTCCATGAGCCGCTGGGTTCCCCCGTACAGATTGTCGCCGGACACCACGTGATCGCCCGACTTGAGCAGCTTGAGCACGGTGTCCAGCGCGGCGAGCCCGGAGCCGAAGGCGAAGCCATGGGTGCCGTTCTCCAGGCTCGC
>JACCSE010000265.1 GCA_013813145.1 Gemmatimonadales bacterium | reverse complement strand
CCGGGATTGTACTGCCGGTAGGCGACGGTGCCGTCGGTGGGATACCGGTTGACGTGACAGTCGAACACGTTCATGAAGATCGAGACCCGGATGGCCTGTCGGTTTATGAACGCCGGCTCGTCGGTCTCCACGATGCTCACCACCTTGCCGTCCGCCGGAGCCACGGCGTACTGGCGGCCGCGGGGGCCGGAGCGCGCCGGGTCGCGGAAGAAAGCGACCACCCAGACCGAGAGCGCGAGCCACACCGCCGTGGCGATCCACCACCCCGGCGAGCCCGCCCTGAGCGCCACCAGCACCAGGACCAGGGCGACCGCCCAGGCTCCGACGATGAACCAGCGTCCCTCCGGCGCGGTGCGGATCATGCCCGTGTCTCCAGCTCCTGCCCCGTGATGCGGCGAAACGCCTCCAGATAGCGGAGAGTGGTCGCCTCGATCACTTCACGTGGAAGGGGCGGCGGCGGCGCCTCGCCGTTCCAGCGTCCGGCCGACCGCAGCTCCGCGAGGTAGTCGCGCAGCGGCTGCTTGTCGAAGCTCGGCTGGCTGCCGCCGGGGCGGTAGCCGTCGGCGGGCCAGAAGCGCGAGGAGTCGGGGGTCATCACCTCGTCAATGAGACGTAAGATCCCGCCCGAGTCGGTGCCGAACTCGAACTTGGTGTCGGCGATGATGATTCCGCGCGACGCCGCGTGATCCCGGCCGGCCCGGTACAGCTCGAAGCTCGCCACCCGAAGCCGGTCGGTGAGATCCTGCCCCAGGTTCGTGGCGACGGCATCCGCGGTGACGTTGATGTCGTGCCCGGTCTCGGCCTTCGTGGCGGGGGAGAAGACCGGTGGCTCCAGCGGCGCGCTCTCCACCAGCCCGGGTGCCAGCGGCTCCCCGGCGAGCGTGCCGGACCGCTGGTACTCGGCCCAGGCCGACCCCGAGATGTAGCCGCGGACCACGCACTCGAAGGGGACCGGGCTCGTGCGGCGCACCAGCATCGAGCGTCCCTCGAGCTGCTCCCGGTGGCCCCGGAGCGCGGGCACCCCCTCGAGGATCTCGTCGGTGCTCGCGGTGAGATAGTGCGACGGGAACACCGGTGCCAGCTTCTCGAACCAGAACGCGCTGATCCGGGTGAGCACCGCGCCCTTGAACGGGATCGGCTCCCGCATCACGACGTCGAACGCGCTCACCCGGTCGCTGGCGACGAGGAGCAGGTGCTGGGGGTCCACCGCGTATACCTCGCGAACCTTGCCCCGCCGCACCATCGGCAGGGGCAGCGTGCTCTCGGCGAGTAGGGTCATACCCGCACCTCCGCGCTCTCGGGCTCGGCGGCGAGCGGGCGGGCCCGGCTGAGCAGCGGTTCGAGGTATTCGCTCAGGAACTCGCCGACTTGCTGCGACGCGCGGCCGATGTATCTGGCGGGCTCCAGCTCTGCCGCGAGCGCGGCGGCCGGCACGCCCGCAAAGGCCGGATCCGCCGCCAGGCGGTCCAGGAGATCGTTGGCTCCGCCCCGGCTCACTTCCTCCGCCACCGCGAGACTGTGCCGGCGGATGACCTCGTGCAGCGCCTGCCGGTCGCCCCCGGCCGCGGTGCCCACCATCAGCCAGCGCTCGGTGGCCATGAACGGCATCTGCTCCGCCACGTGCCGCCGGATGACCTCTTGCTGCACCTCGAGGCCGGCCGCGATGTTGGTGGCCAGTACCAGGATCGCGTCGGTGCCGAGGAACGCCTCGGGGAGGGTGAGCCGGCGGTTGGCGCTGTCGTCCAAGGTGCGCTCCAGCCACTGCGCGGCCGCGGTATGGGCGCCGTTGGCCTGAAGCGAGATCACGAACCGCGCGAGCCCGGCGATCCGCTCGGCCCGCATCGGGTTCCGCTTGTAGGCCATGGCGCTGGAGCCGATCTGCTCCGACTCGAACGGCTCCAGCAGCTCGCCCTCGTGTTGCAGCAGGCGGAGGTCGCCCGACATCTTGCCGGCCGACTGCGCGATCCCGCTCAGCGCGTCGAGCACCGAGCTGTCGGCCTTGCGAGGATAAGTCTGACCGGTGACGGGGAACTGCTCGGAGAACCCGAGCTTGGCGGTGACCCGCCGCTCCAGCTCCCGCACCCGCCCGTGATCGCCGCCGAACAGCTCCAGGAACGCGGCCCCGGTGCCGGTGGTGCCCTGGCAGCCACGGAATCGGAGCGACTCGATCCGGTGGCACAGCTCCTCCACGTCCAGCGCGAAGTCCTGCATCCAGAGCGTGGCGCGCTTGCCGACCGTGGTGAGCTGGGCCGGCTGGAAGTGGGTGTAGGCCAGGCAGGGCAGGTCGGCGGTGCGCCGGGCGAACGTCTCCAGCGCGCCGAGCACCGCGACCAGCCGGCCCAGCAGCAGGCGCAGGCCTTCGCGCATGACGATGAGGTCGGCGTTGTCGGTGACGTAGGCGCTGGTGGCGCCGAGGTGAAGGTAGGGCCGGGCCGCGGGTGCCTGGTCGCCGAAGGCGTGGATGTGGGCCATGACATCGTGGCGGAAACGCCGCTCGTAGCGCGCCGCCGCCGCGAGGTCCCCGTCGTCGAGGTGCGAGCGCATCTGGTGCAGCGCCGCTTCGGGGATGTCGAGCCCGAGCTCGCGCTCCGCCTCCGCGAGCGCGAGCCAGAGCCGGCGCCAGAGACCGACCCGGTGCGGCTCGCCCCACAGAATCTGCATGGCGGGCGAGGCGTAGCGGGTGCCCAGCGGCGAGCGCCAGCGATCGTCGCTGGTCACCGGAAGACCAGGTCGGTGAAGTTGATCTGTCCCTCCCGCTCCAGATAGATCCGCACCACTTCGCCCGCGGGCACGTTGAGCAGGTCGGCCACCTGGGAGGCCGAGCGCACGGCGCTTCGATTCACGGCCAGGATCACGTCGCCTTCGCGCAACCCGGTCGCCCGGCTCACCCCGGGTGAGATCTTGAAGATCAGGACGCCCGCCGAGCTTCGGATTCCGCGTTCGGCCCGAACCGAAGGAGTGACGTTGATCAGCTCCAGCTCCTTCAGTACGGTGAACTTCTCGGCGGTGACGGTGGGAAGGTCGCCGGTCACCACCCGGCGCCGCGCGGTCTCCCGGCCGCTTCGCACCGACAGTTCCACCGCGTCCCCCACGTGCAGGTCGAGCTTCACCGCCTCCCAGTCGAGGTAGTTGCGGAGCGGGCGCCCGTTGGCTTCCACCAGCGCGTCGCCCCGGCGGAGCCCGGCCTTGTCCGCCGGGCCGCCCGGGGCAACGCTCGCGACCAGCACGCCTCCCTGACTTTTCCAGTTGCGCATTCCGGCGGCGCCTTCGACCTCGAGCCCCACCCACGCGCGCCGGACCGAGCCGTTCCGAATGATCTCGTCGGCCACGCGCAGCGCGCGCTCGATCGGGATGGCGAACCCGAGCCCGACCGATCCGCCGGTGCTGCTGAAGATCGACGAGTTGATGCCGACCACCTCGCCCAGGGCATTGGTGAGCGGGCCGCCGGAGTTGCCTGGGTTGATCGCCGCGTCGGTCTGGATCATGTCGAAGTAGAGACCGGTCTGATCGCCGCTCGGCAGAATGTTCCGTCCGGTGGCGCTCACCACGCCCACCGTCACCGTCGGCTCCGCGTTGCCGAGCAGGTAGGCGTAGGGATTTCCCAGGGCCACCACCCACTCGCCGATCATGAGGTCGGTGCTCCGGCCCGCCGTTACGGTGGGCAATCCCTTCTGGTCCACCTGAAGTACCGCGATGTCGGTGAGCGGGTCCTCTCCCAGAACGCGCGCCGGCAGGTCGCTGCCGCCCGGCAGGGTGACCAC
>JACCSE010000250.1 GCA_013813145.1 Gemmatimonadales bacterium | reverse complement strand
GGACTCGGCCAGCCACTTCCACGCGAAGGCGACGTTCACGAGGCAGAGCGTGGACGCGACGATTCCCGGGGCCGCGGGTCCGAGCGCGAAGGCGAACGATCCGATGGCGGGACCGAGAATGACGCCGGCGGCGGTGGCGGCGGAGAGCCAGCCGAGGGCGCGGGCGCGGTCCTTCGGCTCGACGGTATCGGCCACGTAGGCCTGGGCCACGCCGGTGGTGCCGCCGCCCGCGCCCTGGACCAGCCGCGAGAGAAAGAGGACCCAGATCGACTCGGCGAAGCCGAACACGGCGTACGCTACCGCCGAAGCGGTGAGCCCGATCAGAAGCGCGGGCCGCCGGCCATAGCGGTCCGACACCCGGCCCCAGAGCGGCGCCGAGACGAGCTGGGCGATGGAGAAGGAGGCGATGAGCCAGCCGATGATTTCGGGCGAGGCGCGCAACTCGAGGGCGTAGAACGGGAGCAGCGGGAGCACCATCATGAAGCCCATCATGTCCACGAAATTCACCGCGATCAGCACCGCCAGCCGGCGGAACTTGGCCCCCGAGCCGTTGGGGGTCGCGGTCACCCGGCGTTGCCTCCCCGGCCCGGCCGCTCCGAGCCCAGTGCGAACACGGCGGCGCTCACCAGCATGAGCACGACGCCGTACGCGGCCGCGACTCCCACGTCCGACTGGCGCAGGCTGGAGAGGATCTCCAGGGAGACCGGCCGGGTGTCGTAGGTGTAGAGCATGATGGAGGTCACGAAGTCCCCGAAGGCGGTGACGAAGGCCAGGCTCGCGCCCGCGAGGAGGGCGGGACGCAGCAGCGGGAGGGTCACCCGCCTGAGCGTGCGCCACCGGCCGGCCCCGAGGGTGGCGGCGGCCTCGTCCAGCGAAGGGTCGAGCGCGCGGAAGCCGGAGAGGATCGCCCGGCTCGTGATCGGCAGGTTCCTTACGAGATAGGCGAGCGGAAGGATCCAAAGGGTCCCCACCAGCACCACCCGTCCGGCCCACGGCGCCTGCACGCTGAAGGCGGTGGCGAGGGCGATGGCGAAGACCGTGCCCGGCACCGCCCAGGGCAGCGCGAGGAGCTGCTCGATGGCTCGGCCGCCGCGCACCCGCCGCCGTACGGTGAGGAAGGCGCCGGCGAGCCCGATCGCGACCGCCCCCGCCGTGGCGAGCGTTGCGAGCCACAGACTGTTCACCAGCGGGCGGGCGCGCACGGGGTCCTGAATCAGCGTGAGATAGTTGCGCAGGGTGTATTCGGGCGGGACCGGCTCCACGGTCCAGGTACCGATCGGCACGAACGAAACCAGGAGCAGCGTGAGGTGCGGCAGCAGCAGCAATCCGGCGAGCCCCCATCCCAGTACTCCGATGCCGAACCGGAGCCCGCGATGCCGAAGCGGGACCCGGGCCGGCGCGGAGCCCTTCTGCCCCGCTGCCCCGCTGCCCCCCGCCCCGCTGGGCAACAGCCACAGGGCCGCCAGCGCGAGCAGAGTGAGTGAGATCGTCTCCACCATGGCGAGCTGGTTCTCGCCGTTGAGCCGGGTCGCGATGATCTGGGTAGTCATCACCCGGAAGCCACCGCCGAAGATGTAAGGCGCGCTGAAGGACGCCAGCGCCGTCATGAAGGTGAGGAGCGCCGCGCCGGCGAGCGCGGGGTAGAGGTGCGGCACCACCACCCGGCGCAAGGTACGCCACCGGCCGGCGCCGAGGCTCGCCGCGGCCTCGTAGAGCGAGGCGTCGAGCGAAGCCAGCGCCGCGCGCACGAAGAGATAGAAGTACACGTACATCGAGTAGGCGTGGACCAGCAGGATCGCGCCCGCGCCCTCGAGCCGCCAGGGTGGATCGGTCAGTCCGAGCACCCACTGTACCAGCAGGGAGAAGAAGCCGGCCTCGCCGTAGAGGAAGAGAAAGGCGATCACACCCACCAGCGGCGGCAGCACCGCCGGCAGGGCCACCAACCCGCTCAGCACCCGCCCGCCCGGCACCTGGTAGCGCGCGAACAGGAACGCGAGCGGGATCCCGACCAGCCCCGCGAGCAGCACGCTCGCGAGCGAGATCCAGAGGCTGCCCCAGAGCGCGCGCCATTCGGTGGGACGGGCGAGGAACTGGCGCACATGCTCCAGGGTCCAGCCCTGGGGTCCGCGGAGACCCTCGACCAGCACCAGCAGGAGCGGGTAGACCACCAGCCAGACCAGGACGACGAGCAGCAGGAACCCCGC
>JACCSE010000230.1 GCA_013813145.1 Gemmatimonadales bacterium | reverse complement strand
CCCTGCGGCTTATCGAGTCGCCCGATTTCGCGATCGATCTCATGCTCACCGATGTCGTTATGCCCGGCATCGCCGGGGGTGAGCTCGATCGTCGGCTCGCGAGCGTCCTACCGGGGGTGCCGGTGCTTTACATCTCCGGCTTTACCGACGAGGAGGTCGTGCGACGCGGTCTCCTCGAAACGGGCACGGACACGCCCTTCCTGCAAAAGCCATTTTCGCCGGCCACGCTGCTGGAGAAGGTGCGCGAGGTGCTCGACAGGGTGGGCACGAGTGGACCGAAGGCGTAGCGGCGCCCTACCATGCCACCATCGAAACCGGTGCCACGCCGAGCCAGCAGACGATTGGGAAAGGGGTTCGCGTCGGGGTGGATCTATGGCCTGGTGCCGCGGCCGGGCACCGAGAACGCGGGATCAGCCGGCGCACCCGGCATGCGCCGCTAGGGCAGGGACCCCACCGACTTCGTGATCTAGCCCACGTGTAACCGCGGCCGATCGGTGCTACGTGCGTCCATTCTTGTGGTTCCTTTTCATTCTCAATGTCACGGCCCACACTGCTTGCTCTCGTGCCTCCAGCTGGTAACGTTCCCGGTAACACACGACCCGGCGCTGGCTGGCGCTGGATAGCGGGGAAGGGTATCTGGGCGCGGGGTCTACGCTGGTGGGCGTTGGTCGGCGCCGGGGTCGCTCGCTTCCCAAGCTGGACGTCGCCGGTTCGAGTCCGGTTGACCGCTCTCAGGAAGCTCCTCCCCCGCTTCGACTTTCGTCGTGGCGGGGTTTCTCGTACCCTCGCTCCACCTACGCCCCGACCGACCCACCATGTAGATGGAGATCGGCGCGCCGCGGCCCTCTGAGCCGCAGGGGGTGCTGCCCGAAGTGCGGGCAGTACGTCGTGTAGGAGGAGCCGACTTCCAGGGAGGCAACCCAGGCGACTGGCGGCGAGAGCGGCATGGGACGCATCGGTCACGGCTCACTAGGGCCGGGGTGAGTCGAGCACGCGAGCAGCCCACATGAGCTTCCCCGCCGCGTTGTCTCTATCGCGGAGGCGGACAGGTGGATAGAATGGCTAGCAGCCTCGCGCCGGCCGGCGCCGGGTTAGTCCCCAACTACAGTCCCGAGGATCTTACATGCGACTCGCCATTCGTGGCGCCCGGTGCCTGCTCGCGGTCACTCTCCTCGCCAGTTGCGGGGGCGATGACAGCAGTGGGCCGGGGGACCCCTTTCCCAACGCGGCCGGGAGCTATTCGATCGATGCCGGCTTCGACGGCTTCACCCGCACCGAAGCATCGATGACGGGGAGTCTGAACCTCACCCAAGCCTCGCAGGCCACAGGCACCATCGGCGGCGACGTCGATCTCACGCTGACCCTCGAGGGAGACGTGAGCACGTTGAGCGACGAGCCGATCCTCGCGTCCTCAGTCACCCCAGCCGGGGTGGTGTCCTTCCAGCTCTCAGGGAGCGGCATTACCTGGACGTTCACTGGAAACCTCGACGGGGACGAGATTACTGGCCGGCATACGCTGACCGACGGGTCGACCACGGCATCGGGGGACTGGAGGGCGGAGCGGTGAGGACGAACCTTAACACTGGGGATAGGATGCGATATGCTCTCGCGGTCTCGGTACTCCTGCTAGCCAGCTGTTACCATGCCACGATCGAAACCGGTGCGGCGCCGAGCCAGCAGTCGATTCGCAAGGGGTTTGCGTCGGGATGGATCTTCGGCCTGGTGCCGCCGAGCACCGTCGCCACCCAAGAGCAATGCTCCAGCGGAGTCGCCCGGGTGGAGACTCAACTGAGCTTCGTCAACCAGCTCGTCAGCTTCCTGACGCTGGGGATCTACACTCCCATGCAGATCGACGTGACCTGCGCGGCCGGCGGTTCCGAGAATGTCGGCGCGGCCCCCTGACCGTCAGGTGGGGCGGTGGGGGCGGAACACGATGTCGAACACCGGCGTCCAGGTCTTGCCGCCGTCGGTCGAGCGCTCCGCGACCTCGCGGACGTTTTTTCCTTCGGCCCACCAGATGCCGCGGAGCAGTGACGTCGTGCCGTCGGGCCGCTTTTCGGGGGCGGTCAGGACCATGCGGCCGCCTTTCAGGTGACCGTCGAGCAGGAGCAGCGTGCCGCGGTTGGTGACCCAGCTCTGGTGCCACACGCCGCGCGAGGCGTCCCACAGGCTGTAGCTCTCGCCCACCAGGCCGTCGTCCTGCTCGTGGACCTCACGGAGGACGCAGCCACCGAGCATATGGGTGACCCGGGTTCGGGCCACGACCTTGGAAGTATCGGTGATGTCGTAGGTGTCCCAGTCGCCGGCCCAGAAGTCGAACTGGCGGAACTCGGGGCCGGCGCAGGCCGCGGCCGGTTTGCTCCCTGCGACGTTGCCCTGCGACTGTCCGCTGGAGGCGGCGAGCGCCGCCAGCAGGCACACCATCATCGTTCCCTTCATCGATCATCCTCTCCGGTTGGGGGCGAGCTCTGCGCCGGATCCTAGACGGCCCGTGGGCGGTGCGCTCGCCGGAATCGGACCTGGAATCTTGTGACCGGTAGGGAGTCGGGATCCGACCGGGCGCGATTGCGCTCCCCGCTGCGCTGGCAGGACCTCGACTGCGAGACGATGGGGATAGATTTCTTCCCCGTGACTTCCTCCCCGCACCTCCTTCATAGCGATGCCGAGCGGCAACTCGCGCAGGTGTTGCACGAGCGCTTCCGGCTATCGGAATTCAGACCGGGACAGCTCGAGGCCGCTCTCGCCGTGCTCCAGGGCCGAGATCTGGTGGCCGTCATGCCGACGGGGGCAGGGAAGTCGCTCTGCTTCCAGCTTCCGGCGCTCCTGCTCGAAGGTACGACGGTCGTCGTCTCTCCGCTCATAGCCCTGATGAAGGACCAGGTGGATGGCCTTCGCGCGCGCGGAATGGCCGCGGCCGCGCTGCACTCCGGCTTGCCCGGCAGCGAACGTGCAGCGGTCGAATCGGCGTTGGCCGGTGGGCGGCTGCCTCTGGTGTACGTGGCTCCGGAGCGGCTGGCGAGCGCGTCCTTCAGAGGGGCGCTGGGGCGCACCCGCGTAGCCCGCCTGGTGGTGGACGAAGCCCATTGCATCAGCCAGTGGGGACACGATTTCCGGCCGGACTACCGGCGGCTGGCGTCGTTCCGAGCGGAGCTCGGCGTGCCCGCGGCCGCCTTCACGGCCACGGCCACGCCGGACGTCCGGGCCGACATCGCCACCCAGCTCGGGCTGCGCTCGCCGGTGGAGCTGGTGACCGGCTTCGAGCGGCCCAATCTGACCCTGGCGGTGGAGAGCTGTCGCAGCCGGGAGCACAAGGCGGCCGCGCTGGAGCGGCTGGTGCGGGAGGTAGGCTCACCGGGCATCGTCTACGCCGCGACGAGAAAGTCGGTGGATCTCTTCGCCGATCTGCTGGCGCGGATGGGGCTCCGGACCGGGCGCTATCACGCCGGGCTCACCGACGAAGAACGTTCCAGGGTGCAGGATGAATTTCTCGCCGGCCGCCTCGACGCCATCGCGGCCACGAACGCGTTCGGTATGGGAGTGGACAAGGCCGACATCCGATTCGTCGCTCACGCGGAGCTGCCAGGCAGCATCGAGGCCTACTATCAGGAGGCGGGCCGGGCGGGTCGGGATGGAAGACCGTCACGCTGCACCCTTCTGTTCTCCCCGGCGGACGTCCGCACGCAGGAGTTCTTCCTCGCGGGCGGCAACCCTACCTCCGCCACGTTCCGTGAGGTGTGGCGGCTGCTCGGAGCAGGATCGAGCGACGAAGCGCTCGAGCAGGGCTCCATGGCGGCACTCACGGCGGCCCGGCTGCTCAGAAGGGCGGCGGAGAGCTCCGGTGTCGCGCTTGGGGCCGGGCAGCCGCCGGTGGACATGGCGGTCAGGGCGCTCAAGGCGCGGCGGGACCGGGAGCGGCTCGAGACCATGGTGCGCTACGGCTTCTCGCCGGGCTGCCGCACCCGCTTCATCTACGACTACTTCGCGGGCGGCGCCCGTGGCGGCCCGGCCCCGCGCTGCGGCGTATGCGACGTCTGCCTGGGATGGCGGCGAGGCGCCGCGCGAGCGCTGGACGACGAGGAGCTGCTCCGGGCCCGCATCGCGCTTTCCGCCGTGGGGAGGCTGACGGGACGGTTCGGGGTGGAGCGGGTGGCGCAGGTGCTGGTGGGGAGCAAAGCCCGGGAGGTGCTGGACTGGGGGCTGGACCGGGTGCCGACCTACGGTAAGCTCTCCGCAATGACGCTGGACGAGGTCAAGAACCTGCTGGGCACCCTGGCCGACGCCGGGCTGGTGGAGCGGCGGGGGATCGAGGGAGGGCGGCCTGGGGCGTTCGTGCTGGCGCTGGCGCCGGAGGGTCGAGCGGTGGCTCGAGGCGAGGTGCGCGCCGAGCTGGGTTTGCCGCCCAGGGTGGCGTCTCCGCCGCGGGGGACGGATCGCGGTCCCGCCACCGCCGCCGCGCCCGATGGGGCGGAGGAGCCACCCGCCGATCCGCAGTTGCTGGCCAGGCTCAAGGGGTGGCGCAGCGACGAGGCCAGGCGGCGAAGCGTGCCGCCGTACGTCATCTTCCACGATCGCACCTTGATCGCCGTCGCCGCGGCGCGGCCAGGCGCCCTGGACGATCTCGCCAGGATCAAAGGGGTGGGGCCGGCTAAACTGGCGGCGTACGGGGAAGAGCTGCTGCGGTTGGTGGTTCAGCTGACTTGAACGGGCAAGGCGGGCTCCAATACGATGGTGGTGGGGGTGGGAGTCACCCCACTCCTGCCTCCGGCCTCCTCAGTGCGGCTACTCGCCCACCAGCGGCGGGCCTGGTCTTGAGTCCACTCGCCGGCGTCGGACCGCTCCAGCGCCTCACCCAGCTCGCGGGCACCCGGCGGGCGCTCGTCGGGGCTCTTGGCGAGGCACCAGAGGACCAGGCGCTCCAAGTCGGGCGGGAGCGGCGTTCCCAGTCGCGCCGAGGGGGCCTCGGGCTCCGCCTGTAGATGGCGCAGGAGGAGCTGTACCGCCGTGTCCGCTTGAAACACCATTGTGCCGGTAAGCAGGAAGTATCCCACGCAGCCCAGAGCGTAAAGATCCGCACGTCCGTCCACCTGGTCGTTGGAGGTCAGCTCGGGCGCCATGTACGCCGGCGTGCCCGCGGTCAGCTCGGGCGAGGTCAAACGCAGATCGTCGCGGTCCCAGCGGTGCTCACCTTTGACCAACCCGAAGTCCAGTACTTTCACGAAGTCGTAATCCAGACCGACGCGACCGAGGTGGAGGTTGGCGGGCTTGACGTCACGGTGTACCAGGCCGGCGGCGTGAGCTTCGGCCAGCGAGTGACAGACCTGCCTGAGAATCTGGGCCACCCGCGCCGGCGGCTGAGGGCCAAATCGGGCAACGAGCCTCTCGAGGTCGATCCCCTCCAGCACGTAGTAAAGCCGGCCGTCGCGCGCGATGCCGAAGTCGTAGAGCTGGATGGTGTGCGGCGACCGGAGCGACGCGGCGGCGTCCGCTTCCCGCCGGAAACGTTTCTCGGCTACCGGATCGAAGGCCTCCACGGTCCCGGCGCCCTTGATCAGCTTGATCGCCGCGGGGCGCGCCAGCAGCCGGTGCTCGGCCTTCCAGACCTCGCCCATCCCGCCCATACCGATCCGCTCGACCAGCCGATAGCTCCCGAGCAGGCGGGCTCGGCGCACCTCTCGGCCTAGATGCCTGATCAGCGAGCTGGGCAGCACCGCCAGGGCGGCGCAGACGTAGTTCGGCAGGTAGGTCCACACCAGCAGGGGAAGCGGCGGCAGATCCAGTCCCGCGCTCGGGCGATCGCCAGGCCGACCGGATCCATGGAAGCCGCGATCAGCGATCCGATGAGGATTCTGCGCGGAGGACCGGGGACAATCGAGGGGAAGATCAGGATGAGGACGCACACCCAGGAGAGTCGGCCGGCCACGGCCTGTGGCTCCCACTGGTTGATGATGCCTATCGCGAAGGCCAGGGCGATCTCGTAGGCAACCCCGATGGTCACCAGGTGGGTGCCGGCCCGTGCGGCGCGCGGTGCCAGGCGGTACACAGCGAGGGAGAGGAGGACGACGCTTAGGGCCAGCGCGTCGGCGACCGGCGGCCAAGGGATCACCTGACCGGGCAGCAGTGCAGGTGGGGAGCGATCAGGTGGTTCACCGCGACGAACAGCGTCCACAGCCCCATACAGATAATGCACGC
>JACCSE010000214.1 GCA_013813145.1 Gemmatimonadales bacterium | reverse complement strand
GCCTCCTCCCTGCTCAGGGTGACAGCCCAGCCGCCGGAGCCCGCCGCCGCTCGCTTTGTCGCCCCCGCCGCTGCTGCGCCCGCTCGGCCCGGACCCGCTTCCCGCCGGCGGTGAACTGGTGCACCAGGAGCCCCGCCCCATACAGCAGCCCCAGCCCGATGTGCGACAGCGCCATTGCCCGGAGCAGCGTCTCGTGGGTGACCGCCTGGATCAGGTATCCCGTAAGAATCATCGGCCCCACCGCCACCAACATCGCCATCCCACTCCGCCGGCCGTCCCGCATCCGCGACCGTACGTGCCACCAGACGTGCCGCAGTGCCACCAGCCCGATGGAGAAGACCAGCAGCGGCGAGACCAGGATGTGGAGCTTGAGCACCAGCGACTGCCAGGGGTGATTCACTACCGCGAACGGATCCGCGCTCACCAGCAGGTATTTCATCCAGAGGTAGATCACCCCGGTCACCACGGTTGCGATCGAAGTACTCCACACCGCCCAGCGCTCGAACCGGCTCACGGCGTCCCCGCCGCGCCGGAGCTGCCGAACGGCCGGATGCGCCCGTGCAGCGCCAGGACTCGCCGGGCGGCCCGGGTAATGGCGTGAGAGGTGAGCGTGGCACCGGTCATATTGGCGATTCCCGATTGAAGCGAGAGATCGGCGTCGAGCACCCGTCCCTCGAACTGCTCCAGCCAGGGCTCGCGAGGGTGGTAGTCCGGCGGCTCGGCAAAGCGCAGGACCTCGATCGCGCGGATCCGGTCGTCAGGCTGCACCACGATCATCAGCACCTCGTTGAGCGTGCGCACCCGGTGGCTGTCGAAGTACGCCACGCCCACCGGTCGGCCATCGCGCCGCGCCACATAGTACGTCACCACCGCCTGGTCCACCGGCGCGTCCGCTCCCGCCGCCGAGCGCACCGCATCGAGATCGCCCTCGCTCAGGAACGCGGTGTGCCGCTCGATTTCCGCCGCCGGGAAGGCGGTCGCGAGTGCCTCCCGCTGAGTGAGCTGGGCCGACAGGTCCGCCGGGGCCGCGCCCGCGAGGGCGGCCCCGAGTGCGATCGCGCCGAAGCTAGAACAGATAGCCCAGATTGACATTCAACTGGTTGACGCCGGTGTCGGCCGCATTGCTGGTGATCTGGTAGTCGGCCTTGAGGGCGACGTTCGGCAGCGGCTTCCACATGCCGCCGACCGTAACCACGCGGCGATCGGTCGCCGGATCGGCCGCGAAACCGTCGGGAACCTGGTCCTGGGTGTTGAGCTGCTCGTAGCGGATATAGGGGATGAGTTGGTGCGCGCTCCTGCCCCGCAGCACGTCGTAGCCGCCCTGGAGGTACCAGCCCAGCATCCGATCGCCGACCGACCCCGCGCCGGTGAGCTCGTTCAGCGCGTTGATCTCCGCCGCGTCGTCCAGGCTGGCGAGCGCGAGCAGGCCTCGCAGATCGAATCCGCGGACCTTGTACTCGGCATGACCTTCCCAGATGACGGTCCGGGCGCCGATCGTGGCCGCCGGATCCGAGGGCAGCATCGCCCCCTGCCCCGAGTTGCCCACGTAGGCCGAGGTGCCGACGGTGAGGCCGAGGACGCCGGTGTAGTCCACCCGACCCACCAGCCCGAAGTTTTCCGCATCCGCCTCGGAGCCGTTCTGCCGCCCGCTTCGGATGCCGGCGGCGGAGAACCCGGTGGCATCGAAGCCGTTCACCAGGTAGGCGCGGTAGTTGACGCTCTCGGTGCCGCCGAACACGCCGATCCCGCTCTCCCGCCAGGTGGACGGGATGATCTGCCGTTCCGTCTCCGGCCGGCGGGCGCCGAGAAACGTGGGCGGCTCGTGGATCTCATTGATGAACCCCATCGGCGGGAGCAGCAGGCCGGCTCGCACCCCGAACTGCGGCGAGAAGCGATAATCGAGATAGGCGAACTCGACCGCCACCGATCCGCTGTTGGCGGTGTTCCCGTGCTCGAACTCGATCTCGGAGTTGAACAGGATCTTGTCGCTGAACTTGTAGCCGACGTAAACGATGGCCCGGAGCGCGTCGAGCCGGTCCGTCAGGCCCGAGGGAGCGTCGCCTTCGGTCTCGCCGGCGAAGTTCTCGTAGAGCACTTCGCCATAGCCGCCTATGGAGACACCCTGCCGCACCTTGTAGACCTTGGAGGCCGCCGGGCCAAAGCCCAGCACGCTGGTGTCCGCCTCGACCACGACGTCGCGCCCGAGCCGAAGCTCCTCGAGCTCGTGGGTGATCGCTTCGAGCTGGGCCTCGATGCGGGCCAGCTCCGTCGTGTCCCGTTCCTGCGCCGCGGCGGGCACACCCCAAAGCGCCAGTCCGCCCATCATAAACGCCAACCTGCCGATCGTCTGCGACACTCATCTCCTCCGGGAAACCGTGGTTTCGCTCACGAAAAAGGCCTTCAGCGCCTGGTTCCAGCGCGGCAGCACCCGTCCGTCGCGCTCGACCAGGAACAGCACGCCGACGTCGCTCCGCCGCTCGGCCCAGCGCGCGCCGGCCTCCGGGCCCAGGACCAGCAGCGCGGTCGACAGCATGTCGGCCACCGCCGGGTCCTCGGCCACGACGGTGACACTGCCCCACGGGGGGACCGGTTCGCCGTTCCGGGGGTCGAGGATGTGCCCCACCCGCCGCCCTCCGGCCGTCAGCGACCGCTCCGACTGGGAGCTGGTGGAGGCCGAGCGGCCGCGGAGGTGCAGACGCAGAACCTCCTCGCCCCGTCGCGACGGGTGGGCTACCGGAACCACCCAGTGGTCCTCGGCGTCGGGGCCGAGGGCGAGGACCTGCCCGCCGAAGTTGAGGATCGCCGACCTGATGCGCGCGGCCCGAAGGGCCCGCGCC
>JACCSE010000209.1 GCA_013813145.1 Gemmatimonadales bacterium | reverse complement strand
GCGAAGAAGTCGAGCGCAGCCGCGACCTGCTCATCACCCAGACGCTCCGCGACGCGGTCCTGACCGCGGGCGGCGTGCTTCGGGGCAGTGGTCCCGCGATGGAGGACCG
The DNA here is from genome assembly GCA_013813145.1 of Gemmatimonadales bacterium. GTDB lineage: Bacteria > Gemmatimonadota > Gemmatimonadetes > Gemmatimonadales > GWC2-71-9 > CAVVWJ01. The sequence goes on along the minus strand of JACCSE010000209.1, from coordinate 5,955 downwards.
CCTCCGCGAGCTGAGTCGCCGGATCGACGCCGACCTTGCGCTTTACCAGGGAGGGCGGCTGACCGGCAGCAGCACGCCGGTGCTGGAGGATCTTGGCGTCCTCGGTCAACTGATGAACCCGGAGGCGTTCACCGCCCTCGCGCTCGCCGGTGAACTGGAGGTCACCCGGGATGGCTCGATTCCGCGGCTGGCGGAGCGGATCGGCTACCGAGTCGTGCAGCCGGGCACGCCCCGCAATCTGAGAGTGCTGGCAACTCCGCAGCTCGCCGACGACGGCTCGCTGGCGGTGCGGCAGCTCGACCTGGCGCTGGTCCTGCTCCTGGCCACGCTGGCCGGCGTCGCCGCCGCGCTCGCGGGAGCGGGACGCGCCTCACGCACGCTTTCCCGTCCGGTCGCGGAGTTGCGCCGCTCCGCCCTGGCTCTGGGCAAGGGTGAGGCGATGCCCGCTCACCAGCGTCCGCCGCTGGAGTTCGAGCCGGTGTTCGGTGCGTTCGAGCGGATGGCCGCGGACATTCGCTCCAGCCAGGGCGCGCTGGAAGAGGCGCGGCGGCGGACCGCGGCGGTGCTGAGCACCGTCGCCACCGGTGTGGTGGCGCTGGATCCGGGCGGACGGGTGATCGTCGCCAATCGCCAGGCGGTCGACCTCCTTGGCACCCGGTTGGAGGAGGGCGAGCCGTTCCTCGCGCGACTCGGTCCCGATTGGATGCCGCTGACCGCGGTCGTCGAAGGCTTCCTCCAGGATCGCGGGGCCGAGTCGGCGGCGGAGCTGGACGTGGGCGGGCGCCGACTTTCGCTGCAGCTCGCCTCTCTCGACCCGGACGTGCGGGGCGTGGTGATCGCGCTCAACGACGTCACCGACGTATCCCGGGCGGAGCGGGTCCTGGCCTGGGGCGAGATGGCTCGGCAGATCGCTCACGAGATCAAGAACCCGCTCACACCGATGCGGCTGGGCATGCAGCACCTCAGGCGGGTGTACCGCGACCGGCGGGGAGACTTTGACGCGACGCTGGAGGAGACCGCGGAGCGGGTGCTGGGGGAGATCGACCGTCTCGACACCATCGCCCGTGCCTTCAGCCGCTTCGCTGCCCCGGCGGACGATGGGCAGCCACCCGACCGGATGGATCTCGGAGTCGCCGTCCGCGAGGTGGTGCAGCTCTATCGGCTGGCCGAAGGCGATTGTGAGGTCAGGTTGGAGCCCAGCCCCGCCGCTTGGGGCGCCGCGCGGCCCGACGAGGTCAAGGAGGTAGTGGTCAACCTTCTGGAGAATGCGCGAAACGCGGGGGCGCGGCTGGTGCGGGTATCCGTGGCCCCGGGCCGGATCAGGGTGAGCGACGACGGCACCGGCATCCCGGCCGATCTGCTGCCCCGCATCTTCGAGCCGCGGTTCTCGACCAGGACCAGCGGATCGGGTCTGGGCCTCGCCATCGTGCGCCGACTGGTGGAGAGCTGGGGGGGAAGGATCGAGGTGGAGAGCGAGGTGGGGCGGGGGACGGAGGTGACGGTCATGTTGTCACCCTGAGCGAAGCAAAGGGGGCATCGCCCAGCATGGTCCCCTTCACTTCGTTCAGGGTGACGACTTTACCGCAGCCTTCCCGACGCCTGCGCCGCGACCGCGGCCGTGAGCGTCTCCTGCTGGCTGTTCGTCCTCCGGAGCAGCCGGAGTGCCGCCTGAAGCTGGCGGTCGGCCTTTGCCTGGCGGCGCACCACCGATTCGGTGCCGAACAGCTCCCGGGCGATCTCGTAGCCGAGCTGCTCGTCCACGTAGAATGCCGCCTCGTCGTAGGTTTCGCGCGGCAGCGGAAGCCCTTCCTCCACCACGCGCTCGAACAGACTGTCGCGCATCTCGGGCGTCACCTGGAACGACTCGTCGTTCACCCCGCCCTCGGCGCGAAGGTCGGCCGCGAACTCCGCGACGCTGCCGCGGAAACGGTCGAACTCGTCACCCAGGGCGCCGTGGAGCAGCCGCTCCGCGTCGGAGCGGAGCGAGGCACGGACGGTGAGGTCCGGCAGGATCCCGCTGGCGTCGGGCACCGGCCGGCCGGCCTTGGTCCGAAGCACGCTCGGCTGGATGCCCGGCAGACGGTTGCCCGCACCGCCGACCGCCTCCGCCGGCGGACGCTGCACGCTCCGGCCGCTCGGGGTATACCACTTGGCGGTGGTGAGCTTGATCGCGACTTCGTCGCCCAGCGGATACGTGGTCTGGAGCACGCCCTTGCCGTAGGTGGCGGTGCCGATGACCACCGCCCGGTCGTGATCCTGAAGCGCGCCCGCGATCAGCTCCGCCGAGCTGGCGGTGCCGCGGTTCACCAGCAGGACGACGCGGAGGTTGTCCCAGCCGCCGGGCTGCTCCGCCAGGTAGGTCTTCGAGTGCCGGGCCGAGCGGCCCTTGGAGGTGGCGATCGTGTCTCCGGTCTGGAGAAACATCCCGGCGACTCCCACGCCTTCGCGGATGAGCCCGCCCGGGTTGGAGCGCAGGTCGAGTACCAGGGATCGCATTCCGTCGGCAACGAGCTGGTCCACGGCGGCCCCAAGCTCTTGGGCCGCGCCCTCGCTCATCCGCCGGAGCACCACGTAGCCCACGCCTCCGTCGAGCAGCACGCCGGAAGACGCCGCGGGTACGTGCACGGCGGTGCGGGTCAAGCGCCGGACCACCGTCCGCTCGGAGCCGCGGGGCCTGACGACGACCGTCACGGTCGGGCCGCGACCCTCGCGCAGCTCTTCTTCAATCCGGCTGGCGGACCAACCGGTCGTGTTCCGGCCGTTGATGCTGACCACCCGGTCGCCCGGCTCGAAGCCATCACCCTTGAGATCGAGACCGGACTCGGTCGGCTCGCCGTCGAGATCGAGGTCCACCTCGGTGCCGGTCATCTGGCGGCGGTATTCCCGGTAGCTCTCCTTGATCAGCAGCTCGGCGTAGGGATCCTGGAGCGAGCCCACCAGCGCGCTCGAGGCCCGCTGATAGAGATCGCCTTCTCCCAGGGAATCGATGTAGTGCTGGTTGATCGCCGCCACGACGTGCTCGAAGAGGCGCGCCTGCTGGTAGACTCCGCCGCCGGCGGCGGGCGCCGGCCGGAGCAGCCAGCCGCCGCTCACGAACGCGATCATCACGACCGTGGAGAGCGCGATCCAGCGCGCGCGGGGGAAGGACCTCATCATCGCCAAATAGCTCCCGCAGTTTGCGAGAAGACCCGCCGGATGCAAGCTCAGAGGAACAGCGCCTGCGGCTGACTCCGCGTCACCCATAGCTTGAGCAAGACGAGGGCCGAAGCCCGGTGGCGCGGAGGGGGGAAAGCGTGCTTTCGGGGCGGGTCAGCGCCCGTGGGGGTTGCCCGGATCCTCCGCCAGGGTGGAGTCGCGCCAGACCGGCCCGGAGGCGAGATGACACGCCTCGACGAACATGCCGGCCGGATGGCTTCCCCGCTGCATCAGCGCATGGAGCATCTCGTGCCGGACCAGCCACTCTTCGCCGAGCGCATTGGCGGGAAGATAGATCCGATTGCCCTCGCGAATCCACCAGCCATGGGCCACTTCGGTACCCAGCGAGATCGCGCCGGAAGGAGAGTCCACCGCGTAGAAGGTCACCAGCGACATGTCGCCCTTGAGTCCGGAGCACTGCTCGGTCCGGGTCCACCACTCCTGGTAGAGCTCCAACGTCGGCACCGACCACGCGCGTTCGACCGGCGCGACCGGGGCGCCGCCCGCCCGGGGTATGGCGCAGGCGGACACAAGTATGCCGGCGAGGACACAGTGGAGGACACCGCGCATGTTGTGACTCCGGGACTCGGTGGTGCGGCCGCGACGGACGGCTGGGGGCGCTTCCGATGCGGGTCTGGCGGCCAGCTCTCGGGCTGAATGTCGCAAAATTCGTGCGGGAATTCTCACCGCGCGGCGCTCTGGCGGTGCCTCGCCGCCCGGGCGCGGGCCTACCTTCGGCGGGTCTCTACCGGGATCCACCCATGCTCTCCTGTATTCGGTCGGCCGCGCTGCTCGGCATCGATGCCTATCCGGTGCACGTAGAGATCGACATCAGCAGCGGGCTGCCCACCTTCTCCACCGTCGGGCTGCCCCATGGAGCGGTGAAGGAAGGCCGGGAACGGGTCAGCGCGGCGCTGGCCAACGCCGGCTTCGACTTTCCGCTTCGGCGGATCACCGTCAATCTAGCCCCGGCCGATATTCGTAAAGATGGTTCCGCATTCGACTTGCCCATCGCGCTGGGGATTCTCGTCGCCAGCGGCCAACTGCCGGATCATCGCCTGACCGATACCATGGTAGTGGGCGAGGTCGGCCTCGAAGGCGATCTCAGGCCAGTCCGCGGGGCGCTCTCCATGGCGCTCGCGGCCCGCTCCGCCGGCTGCGCCGGGCTCCTCCTGCCCGAGGCCAACCTGCCGGAGGCGGCGGTGGTCGAGGGGCTCGCGGTGCGAGGCGCCCGCACGCTGCTCGAAGCCTGCGATCATCTCACCGACCTCGCTTCGCTGCCGGCTACCCGGGTGGATCTGGCGGCGCTCATGGCCGAGCGAACGGGGGACCCGCTGGACTTTGCGGACGTCCGCAGTCAGGCCGCCGCCAAGCGGGCGCTGGAAGTGGCCGCGGCGGGCGGCCACAACGTCCTCTTCATCGGGCCCCCTGGCGCCGGCAAGACCATGCTCGCGCGCCGGCTGCCCACCATCCTGCCCTCCATGACGCTGGACGAAGCGTTGGAGACCACCAGGATCCACAGCGTCGCCGGGGTACTCCTCCCGGGTCAATCGCTCTGCGCCGTCCGCCCCTTTCGCGCGCCGCACCACACCATCAGCGACGCCGGACTGGTCGGGGGTGGCTCAAACCCGCGCCCCGGCGAGGTGAGCCTGGCGCACGGCGGGGTCCTCTTCCTCGACGAGCTGCCGGAATTCCGCCGCAACGTCCTCGAGGTATTGCGCCAGCCCTTGGAGGACGGCGTCGTCACGCTCAGCCGCGCCGCCATCAGCCTCAGCTACCCAGCTCGCGTCATGCTCGCCGCGGCGATGAATCCCTGTCCCTGCGGCTATTTCGGCGATCAGGTGCGGGACTGCCGGTGCTCGCCGCTGGACGTGGAGCGGTACCGCTCCCGTGTTTCCGGACCGCTGCTCGACCGGATCGACATCCATCTGGAGGTACCCGCGGTCGCCTATCGCGACCTGGTCGGCGCCGAGCCCGAGGAATCGAGCGCCACCATTCGGCTCCGGGTGGAGGGGGCTCGAGCCATTCAACGGGATCGGTTCAGCCAGCAGCCGGGTCTCTACGCCAATGCCCACATGACTGCCCGGGACCTCCGGCGGCACTGCCGTCTGAGCCCCCCGGTCGAAACCCTGCTGCGCGATGCGGTGAACCGGCTCGGGCTCTCGGCTCGGGCCTACCACCGCGTCCTCAAGATCGCGCGGACTATTGCCGATCTGGATGCCGCCCCGGAGCTGACCACCGCCCACGTCAGCGAAGCGATCCAGTATCGCAGTCTGGACCGGAAGCGGGCCGCGGCGTAGGGGGCGTGTCGGATGCGACGTGCAGTGTCCCAAATCTGCACCAAGGGCGGGGCCGCCACAAGCCGCCGCTAGTCGGGCGAAACTTGCTGCCATGACTATTAATGACTATCATCTGACTATGTCCGATCGATCGCGAGGACTGGAGGTAGGGCTGGCCGACCTGAAGGCGCGTTTGAGCGCCTACCTTCGGCGGGTTCGCCGCGGGGAGACGCTCACCGTGTTCAATCGGGATATGCCCATCGCGCGAATCCTGCCTTGGGAACACCCGCCAGGTGCGCTTTCGATCCGGCCGCCAGTCCGGCGCCTGCGCGACGTGAAGCTTCCCCGCGCGCCTATTGCCGACACCGATAGCCTCGCCGCGCTGTTGGAGGAGCGTCAGCGCGGCCGGTGATCGTCTATCTGGACTCCTCGGTGCTGCTACGAGTAGTGCTGGGCGAGCCTGGCCGGCTCGCCCAGTGGG
>JACCSE010000180.1 GCA_013813145.1 Gemmatimonadales bacterium | reverse complement strand
GGCGCGGGGCCTGGACGGCCGCATCCGATTCTGGAGCGCGGGTGCGGAGCGGCTCTATGGCTGGTCGGCGGACGAGGCGATAGGCCGCGAGCTGCACGAGCTGCTGCCGACCGAGTCGGCCGTAGCGCTGCAGGAGGCCCGGGCCAAGCTGGTCGCCGAGGGTGAGTGGCACGGCGAGCTGGGCCGGCGGGCCCGCGACGGCACAAAGGTGGAGGTCACCAGCCACTGGATCCTGCATCGGGAGGAGTCCGGGCAACCCGACGCCGTGATCGAGGTGGACCGCGACGTCACCGGGCAGAAGCACGCCGAAGAGGCGCTCGAGGGAAGTGAAGCGCGATACCGGGCCCTGGTCGCCGCGACGGCCCAGATCGTCTGGACCGCCTCCGCCGACGGCACCCGCGCCATCGACATGAGCCAGTGGGAGACGTTCACCGGACAGATCGCCGCGGACGCCGGACGCGGGCGTTGGCTCGACGCGGTGCATCCGGACGACCGGACCGACGCCGCCCGGGCCTGGACCGAGGCCGTCCGGGAGCGGAAAGCGCTGGCGACGGAGCACCGGCTTCGCCGCCGCGACGGAGAGTATCGGCGGATGGAGGTGCGGGCGGTCCCGGTGCTCGACGAGGACGGACAAACCCGCGAATGGGTCGGCGCCTACACCGACATCACCGACCGCGCGCGGGCGGAGGAGGAGCTGGGTCAGGCGCGAAGCCTTCAGGCGGTCGGCACCCTTGCCGGCGGCGTGGCCCACGAGGTCAACAACCAGCTCATGGCGGTGCTCGGCTTCGGGGAGTTCGTGCTCGCCGCGCTGGGGCCCGAACACCCGCAGGCGCCCGACGTACAGGTGATGATCCGATCGGCCACGCGGGCGTCGCAGGTGGCCCAGCAGCTCCTGACCTTCAGCCGCCGGCAGGTGAACCAGACGCGCACGTTGGACCTGCACCGGGCGATCGGCTCGCTGGCGCCGGTGCTCGAGCGCATTCTGGGCGCCGACAAGACGCTCGTCGTTCTTCCGGCCCGGGCCGGGCTCCACGTCTTGGCGGATCCGACCCAGATCGACCAGGTCCTCATCAACCTGGCCGCCAACGCGCGAGACGCGATGAGCACCGGTGGACGGGTCACTTTCAGGGTGGAAGAGATGCTCCTGGACGAGAGCTACGCCCGCGCCCATGGGGTAGGCCATCTCGCGCTCGGTCCGTACGTCGAGCTCACCGTGTCGGACACCGGCTGCGGCATGGACCGGGCGACGCTGGCCAAGATCTTCGAGCCGTTCTTCACCACCAAGGCGGTCGGCGCGGGCACCGGACTCGGGCTCTCGACCGTGTACGGCATCGTGAGACAGCACGACGGGTTCATCTCGGCGTACAGCGAGCCGGGTCTGGGAACCACGATGAAGATCTATCTGCCCGCCACGCCGAGCCAGGCGGGAAGCGGCGAGGAGGTGATGCCCGGGACCGCGAGCGCGGCCGTCCCCGAGCTGGAGCGGGTCATCGTCCTCGTGGTCGAGGACGAGCCGGCGGTGCGGAACCTGGTCCGGCGATCGCTGGAGGCGGCCGGGTTGGTCGTGGTCGAAGCGCAGAACGGGCGCGAGGCGCTGGAGATGTTCGCCGGCCGCGCGGAGCGGCCCAGACTGGTGCTGACCGACGTGATCATGCCCGAGCTGAACGGGCGAGAGCTGAGTGAGGCACTGGCGTCGAGCGAGCCGGGTGTGCCTGTTCTCTTCATGTCCGGCTACACTGGCGACGATGTGCTCGCGCGGAGCCTGCTCCCCGAAACCGCGCCCTTCATCCAGAAACCATTCGCGCCGGAAGAGCTGGTGGCGCGGGTGCGCACGCTGCTGTTCGGAGGGCTCGCTTCGAGCTCGCCTCCATTGTCACCCTGAACGCAGAGATAGCCTGACATGGCTCCCTTCGCTGCGCTCAGGGTGACACTGGCTCAGTGCCCGCGGCAATGGCTCACCGCTCCGCCATCGCCACGATCTCCACGCCGCGCGGCTCCACCGCCGCGAGGATCTCCTGCCGCAGCCGTCCCGCGCGCGCCAGTACCCGTCCCGGGTAGCGGTGGCAGTCCGGGGTGTTGGTGCCCCGCACGCAACCGTTATAGCGCAGCAACGCGGTGGAGGCTGACTTGGTCCGGCGGAGATTGCGCGCGAGAATCTTGGTGCCGTGGCAGATGTTGCTGTCCACATCCACCAGGTCGGCCGAGTCGCAGCCGAGCTTGCCCGCGTGCATCGGCATCACCTGCATCAAGCCCGTCGCGCCCACCGAACTCTCGGCCGCCGGCTTGAGGGTGGTGTTCTCGGTCACCAGTACCGCGGCGATGAGCGACGGCGCGACGTTCTGCCGCTCGGCCTCGCGGAGCACGGCGCGGGCGACCTGCCGCACCAGCGCCGGATCGTTATTGAAGCGACCGAAATACTGCTCCAGCGCCGGTCGCAGCTCGGCCCGGGTGAGCCGAGATTCCAGGACCAGGCTGTCCGCGGCCGTCGGTATGGCAACGGCCACCGACACGGTATCGGCGGCGGCTGGTACGACCGCCGTACTGTCGCCGGACGCCGGGGCCGGCGCCACCGGTTTCACTTCCGCGAACGAGAACATCATCACGAGCGGAACGCTCGTAGCTGCTGCCGGGCGAGCGAACGTGATCGAGCGGGCGACGATCGAAAGCATATCACCTCCCCTTGATCCGGTGGCCGGCCCAACCTCGGCCGGTGCCCACATGGGGAGGCACGCCTGGGACCACCGCCTCCCTTTCCTCAGTAAGTCGTTGCTGTGCAACGAGAAACGGAGAGCCGCGGAGCCTGGCACGCCACCCCGGTCCTGTAGCGCCGCCACACCAAGAACCGAGGACGAGGGGAGAACAACGACTGCACCTCTGCAAAAGCATGGTCAGGCCGGTGCAGCCCGTGTCCCAGGAACGATTCCTTGCATCAGCCGCACCCGGATCCCTCCGTTGAGCGTGGCGAAGCGCGGCTCGAGTGGAAGGCCCGTCTGCCTCTCGAGTTCCAGATGGGCGGAGAGAAAGGCGATGCGCCATCCGGGGCAGCGCCGCCGAGCCACGTTGCCGAGTTGCGCGAACAGATTGCGCAGCCTCACCCGCTCGCCGACGCGGACACCGTACGGAGGATTGGTGATCAGCCAACCCGCCTGATCCGGGCGCTCGATGGCGGAGATGGCCGCGCGCCGGAAGGCGACATCCGAAGCGATCCCGGCCCGCTCGGCGTTGGCGCCGGCGGCGGCCACTGCTCCCTCGTCGCGATCGGAGCCGAGGATCGGCGCGAGCGCTCCGGGAAGGATGCGCTCGTACCCCTCCGCGATGAGCACGCGCCATCGCTCCGCTTCGAAGCCCGGCCAGCTCTCGAAGGCAAACCGCCGCCTGAGCCCCGGCGGAATTCGCCGGGCGAGCAGCGCGGCTTCGATCGGGATCGTACCCGACCCGCACATCGGGTCCAGCAGCGGCGCGGAGCCGTCGTATTCGGCCGCCAGGAGCATTGCCGCGGCCAGGGTCTCCCGGAGCGGCGCCTTGCACGTGGCCAGCCGGTAGCCGCGGCGGTGGAGCAGCTCTCCAGAGC
>JACCSE010000173.1 GCA_013813145.1 Gemmatimonadales bacterium | reverse complement strand
GGCCAGCACGGCCAGAGCGGCGGCCGCCAGCGCAAGGCGTCGGAATACGCCAAGCAGCTCCGTGAGAAGCAGAAGGTGCGGCGGATGTACGGGCTCACCGAGCGCCAGTTCCGGAACACCTTCGATGGCGTGACCCGCGAGCCCGGCGTGAAGGGCACCAACCTGCTCGTCGCACTCGAGAGCCGGCTGGACAATATCGTCTACCGGATGGGCTTCGCCGCCAGCCGGAAGGCGGCGCGGCAACTCATCGTCCACGGGCACGTCGAGGTGAACGGCCGCCGCTTGGACATTCCGGCCTATCGCGTCGTCCCGGGCCAGGAAGTGCGGGTCGCTCCCGGCAGCCGGGAGATGGTCGCCGTCAAGCTGGCTCAGGAGGCTGCCACCCGGGGCCAGCCGGTTTCGTGGCTGTCGGTGGACCAGGACAAGGTGGCCGGCCGCTTCACCGAGCGTCCGACCCGAGACGCGATCCCGATCAACGCGCAAGAACAGCTCATCGTCGAGCTCTACTCGAAGTGACCATGACTATCGACCTGACTGGATTGGTTCGCCCCCACCTCGTCGAAATGACGAAGCGGGACGACAACCCCAATGTCGCCGAGTTCCGCCTCCAGCCGCTGGAGCGCGGGTTCGGCTACACGCTGGGCAACTCGCTCCGGCGCCTGCTGCTCTCCTCGCTCCGCGGAAGCGCGGTCTGGGGATTTCGCCTCGACGGGGTGGTGCACGAGCATCAGACCGTGCTGGGCGTGCTCGAGGACGTGCACCAGATCGTACAGCGTCTCAAGGCGTTGACCCTCGTCGTCGCCGAAGAGGTGGACGACGCGGTGCTGCACATCCGCCGCGAAGGCGCCGGCCCGGTGTACGCCCGAGACATCCAGGAGCACGGCTCCGTCACCCTCAAGAACCCCGACCACCTGTTGTTCACCCTCCAGGACGACCGCGAGGTCTCCATGGAGCTCTATGTAAAAAAGGGCCGGGGCTACGTCGAGGCCGAAATGCATCCGGCCGACCGGTCGCTGCCGGTGGACCTGGTCCGCATCGACGCCATCTACAATCCGGTCCGCCGGGCCAACTTCACCGTCGCCGAAACCCGGGTCGGCCAGCGCACCGACTACGACCGGCTCACGGTCTCGGTCGAGACCAACGGCACGATCACGCCGGAAGACGCGATCGCCTACGCCGCGGCACTCGCCCAGGTCCACTTCCAGTACTTCGTGGACTTCGGCAAGGTGCCGACCATGCGCGACGGGACCGGCCAGCCCGCCGTCGGCGGCGGCAATCTCCGCCAGCGGCTCAGCCGGCCGATCGACGACTTCGGTCTCTCGGTGCGGTCGCTCAACTCGCTCAAGAACTCGAACATCCGGACCCTCAAGGACCTGGTGGAGTTCACCGAGGACGACCTGCTCAAGGTCAAGAATGTGGGCGAGAAGGCGCTGAGTGAGATCGCCGAGCTGCTGCAGAAGGAAGGGCTCAACTTCGGCATGGGCTTCGAGGAGAGCGACGGCGAGCTGCGCGTCATGCGGCCCGGCGTACCGCCGATGGCCCAGCCGTCCGCGGGTACCGGAGAGCTCTGATGCGGCACCGCGCCAAGGGACGGCAGCTCTCCCGCACCTCCAGCCACAGGCGGGCGCTGCTGAACAACATGGCCTCGAGTCTCTTCGAACATGGCCGAGTGGTCACCACCGAGGCCAAGGCCAAGGAGCTGCGGCCGTTCGCCGAAAAGCTCATCACCCTCGCGCGCCGTGGCGACCTGCACGCGCGGCGGCTGGTGGAGCGGCGGATCAAGGACCGGGACACGCTCGGCAAGCTCTTCGCCGAGATCGGCCCTCGCTTCGCGGCGCGGCCGGGCGGCTACACCCGCATCCTCAAATTGGGACACCGGCAGGGGGACGGGGCGGACATCGCCCGGATCGAGCTGCTCTCCGAGTGACTGGGCCGGCTGACGGATTGGCAAAAACGGAGAAGGGGACCTCGATAGGTCCCCTTTTTCACGATGTGACTGTCCACGATGCTGATCGTTCACGACATCCGTGGGGGCGAGGCAAGCCTCGTCTCACGGTGGCTATCCCGATGTCAGACCGCGGCGGCGGGGACCCGAGGGGCCTTCACCACTCGGTTACTCTTCAGGCACTGCGTGCACACCCGAACCCGCCGCGGCGCGCCCTCGACGAGAACGCGAACGGTCTGCAGGTTCGGATACCAGCGACGCTTGGTCCGATTGTTGGCGTGGCTGACGTTGTTGCCGGTGACCGGCCCCTTGCCGCACACGGTGCATACCCGCGCCATAAGCTTCATCCCTCGTCTGATCGGTCCGAATTGGCGGCGTTCTGGGCGAGCGCCTGCCTCAAGCTGCCTGCGCCGGGAACGACGGAAACCTCTAAACCTAACGGGCCCGCCAGTATGATACAACCGTTGAACCACCTCAGCGATGCCTAGGGCACTCGTCACCGGGGTGACCGGACAGGACGGCTCCTATCTCGCCGAGCTGCTCCTCGCGAAGGGCTACGAGGTGATCGGAATGGTGCGCCGGACCAGCCACCACAGCTACGAGCGGATCGAGCACCTTCTCGACCGGATCGAGATCGTCGCCGCCGACCTGCTGGATCAGCACTCGCTCACCGTCGTGCTCCAGGACACCCGGCCCGACGAGGTCTACAACCTCGCCGCCCAATCCTACGTCCCCACGTCCTGGAACCAGCCGGTGCTCACCGGTGAGTTCACCGCCCTCGGCGTGACCCGCATTCTGGAGGCGATCCGGCTGGTGCATCCGACAACCCGCTTCTACCAGGCCAGCTCGTCGGAGATGTTCGGCAAGGTGAACGAAACGCCGCAGCGGGAGACGACCCCGTTCTACCCCCGCTCGCCCTACGGCGTCGCCAAGGTGTATGGGCACTGGATCACGGTGAATTACCGGGAGTCGTACGGTATCTACGCCGTGAGTGGCATTCTCTTCAATCACGAATCGCCACGCCGCGGAATCGAGTTCGTTACCCGCAAAGTCACCGACGCCGTCGCCCGCATCAAGCTGGGCCGGGCGAAGGAATTGAGACTCGGCAATCTCGACGCCGAGCGGGACTGGGGCTTCGCCGGCGACTACGTCGACGCGATGTGGCGGATGCTCCAGCAGCCCACCCCACAGGATTACGTGGTCGGCACCGGGCAGACCCACAGCGTGCGGCAACTGGTCGAGCTGGCCTTCTCCCACGTCGGGTTGGACTGGCGCCGCCACGTGGTGACCGACCCCAAATACTTCCGGCCCGCCGAGGTGGATCTTCTGCTGGCGGACCCGTCCAAGGCTTGCCGGGAGCTGGGCTGGGAGCCGAAGGTGGGCTTTGGCGAGCTGGTCGCGATGATGGTGGACGCCGACCTCGAGCGGCTGAGCGCCCCCGGGCGCCAAGTGCCTGCGGCTGTTCACCACGAAGGCACGAAGAGTCCCCCGAACTCCTCCGGAGCGGAATGAGACGTACGGTGACTGGATGAGGAG
>JACCSE010000487.1 GCA_013813145.1 Gemmatimonadales bacterium | reverse complement strand
GCATGGCACAGCCCCAACTGCAGGACCTGCTCGAGGCCGGCGTTCACTTCGGCCACCAGACCCGCCGGTGGAACCCCAAGATGCGGCGCTTCATCTTCGCGGAGCGCTCCGGCATCTACATCATCGACCTCCAGAAGACGCTGCGCCAGATTCAGAAAGCGCAGGAGCTGCTCCGCAGCATCGTGCTGAAGGGCGAAGGGGTGCTGTTCGTCTGCACCAAGAAGCAGCTCAAGGCGATCGTGCAGCTCGAGGCCCAGGGCTCCGGCGCCTTTTACGTCACCGAGCGGTGGCTGGGCGGCATGCTCACCAACTTTCAGACGCTCAAGAAGCAGATTCGGCGGCTTCGGGAGCTGGAGCAGGGCGCGGCGGACGGTGACTTCGAGAACTACACCAAGAAGGAAAAGCTGCTCTTCGAGCGCGAGCGAGTGAAGCTGAGCCGGAACCTCGAGGGGATCAAGCTGATGGGCCGGCTGCCCGGCGCGCTCTTCGTGGTGGACGCCAAGAAGGAAAAGATCGCCGTCGCCGAAGCCAACAAGCTGGGCGTCCCGGTCGTGGCGATCGTGGACACCAACGCCGATCCGGACGTGATCACGGTGCCCGTCCCCGGCAACGACGACGCGATCCGCTCGGTCAGTCTCATCACCGCGGCACTCTCCGACGTGATCAAGGAAGCCCGCGCTCAGATGCCGATGCGCGAAGTCACCGAGGATCTCGAGGCCGAGACCTACAGCACCGACGCCGGCAGCGAAGGGGACGCGGACGCCGAGCGGAAGCGCCGCCGCCCCCGCCGCAAGCGGCGGCCCAAGCCGGAGGCCATCGCCGCCCGGCTCAAGACCGACACCGAGGGCGGCGGGGAAGCGGTAGCCCCTGCCGCGGCCGGCGAGCCGGGCGCGTAAGCACGCGCGGACCGAAACGGCAGCATCTGCCGCTCCTGGCCCGTGCCGGCCGCGAGCGGCGGTTTACTATACGGGCGACCAGTGTTGCCTGGAGCACGGGCGAGGCAAGCCTCGCCCCTACGGGAGGGGAGACGAGAGGAAGATCATGGCGAGTGTGACGATTTCATCGAAAGACGTGGCGGAGCTGCGCGCCCGCACCAGCGCCGGCATGATGGACTGCAAGCGCGCGCTGGAAGAGGCCGGCGGCGACATGGAGAAGGCGGTGGAGATCCTCCGGAAGAAGGGGATCGCCAAGGCCGAAAAGCGGGCGGGCCGGACCGCGTCGCAGGGGATGGTGGTGAGCTACATCCACCACAACAACCAGGTCGGCGTGCTGCTCGAGATCAACAGCGAGACCGACTTCGTGGCGCGGAACGAGGCCTTCCAGCAGCTCGCGCGCGACATCGCCCTGCACATCGCGTCGGCCGATCCGATCGGCGTCGCGGCGGAGGACATTCCGGCCGCCTTGCTGGAGCGGGAGCGGCGCATCGCCGAGGAGCAGGTGGCCAGCGAGGGTAAGCCGGAGAACGTCCGCTCCAAGATCGTGGAAGGGAAGCTCAAGAAGTTCGTGTCCGAGCGCACCCTCCTGGAGCAGCCCTACGTGCGCGACGACTCCAAGACCGTCGGCGATCTGGTGAAGGAGGTATCGGGCAAGCTCGGCGAGGCCATCACGGTCCGCCGCTTCGCGCGGTTTCAGATCGGGGCGGCCTGATGCCCCTGGCCTACACCCGCGCCCTGCTCAAGCTGTCGGGCGAGGCGCTGGCGGGGGACAAGGCTTCGGGTCTCGACTTCCACGCCGTCGAGGCCTTCGCGGAGGAGATCAAGGCGGTGCACGCCCTCGGCGTGCAGCTCGCGCTGGTGGTGGGCGGCGGCAACATCATCCGCGGCGCCACCGCGAGCCGCGATGGGCTCGACCGGGTCTCCGCCGACTACATGGGGATGCTGGCCACGGTGATCAACGCCCTGGCCCTGCAGGACGTGCTGGAAAAGATCGGCGTCGACACCCGGGTGATGACCGCCATCCGGATGGAATCGCTCGCCGAGCCCTACATCCGCCGCCGGGCCATCCGGCACCTGGAAAAGGGCCGGCTCATCATCTTCGCCGCGGGCACCGGCAATCCGTTCTTTTCCACCGACACGGCCGGGGTGCTCCGCGCGCTCGAGATCGAGGCGCAGGTGATTCTCAAGGCCACCAACGTGGACGGGGTGTACACCAACGACCCCCGGACCGATGCGTCGGCGACGTTCATTCCGGAGCTCAGCTACCAGGAAGCGATCGTCAAGAACTACGCGGTCATGGACGCCAACGCCTTCGGGCTCTGCAAGGCCAACCAGCTTCCCATCGTCGTCTTCAACATCAACCAGCCCGGCGCCATCCGGCGCGTGCTCCAGGGCGACCGGGTAGGGACCATCGTTCGATGAGCACCATCCCCGAACTCACCAAGCAGGCCCGCGACCTGATGCACAAGGCGGTCGAGAACACCAGGCGGGAGTTCAGCACCATCCGGAGCGGCAAGGCGAGCACCGCGCTGCTCGACCTGGTGCGGGTCGACGCCTACGGCAACGCGATGCCGCTCAATCAGGTGGCCATGGTGGCCGCGCCCGAGCCGCGGCTGCTCACGGTGCAGCCGTTCGACAAGTCGCTGGCTCCGGCCATCGAAAAGGCGATCCGGGACGCCGATCTCGGGCTCAACCCGGCCACCCAGGGCAACCTCATCCGGGTGCCCCTGCCGGCGCTCTCCGAGGAGCGGCGAAAGGAGCTGGTGAAGGTGGTGCACAAGCTGGCCGAGGAAGGGAAGATCGCCGTTCGCCACGCCCGCACCGATGCCCTCTCCAGGGTCAAGAAGCTCGAGCACATCTCCGGCGACGACAAGAGCCGCTCGGAGAAAGAAATCCAGAAGCTCACCGACGACCACGTCAAACAGATCGACGGCCTGATCCAGTCGAAAGAGGCCGAGATCATGGAAGTCTGAGCGGTGAGCGACGAGCTGCTCCAGCGGCTGCGGGTGGACGGGGCGGTCCCGGCCCACATCGCGATCATCATGGACGGCAACGGCCGCTGGGCCAAAGGCCGCTCGCTCCCGCGCCCGCTGGGACACCACGCGGGGATGGGGGCCGTCCGCGAGGTCGTCCAGGGCTGCCTCGAGGCCGAGGTGGCGGTGCTGACCCTGTTCGCCTTCAGCCAGGAGAACTGGCAGCGGCCGCCGGTCGAGATCGAGGCCCTGATGGGTCTGCTCGAGGAGTACATCGCGCGCGAGGCGGAGGAGCTTCGGGACCGGGGCGTCCGGGTGCGGATACTGGGCGATCTCGACCGGCTGGGGAATGGCGCCCGCCAGGCGGTGGAGTGGGTCATGCGCGACACCGCGGGCGGCACCTCGCTCGCGCTCAACCTGTGCATTTCCTACAGCTCCCGCGCCGAGATTACCCGGGCGGCGCGCCGGCTGGCTGAAGAGGTCGCCGCGGGGCGGCTCGACCCCGCGGAGATCGACGAAGCCGCCATCGCACGCCGGCTCCTCACCGCCGCCTGGCCCGACCCCGACCTCCTCATCCGCACCTCCGGCGAGATGCGGATCTCCAACTTCCTGCTGTGGCAACTGGCGTACGCCGAGCTGTACGTCACGCCCGTGCTCTGGCCGGACTTCACCCGGCGCCATCTCTTCGAGGCGATTCTGGAGTTCCAGCGGCGCGACCGGCGGTTCGGGCGCGTCACCGCCTGATGGACTCCGATCTGATCCGCCGGGTCGGCTTCGCGGCCGTCGCCATCCCGCTCACGTTCCTGTTGGTGTGGTACGGCGGGGCGCCGCTCGCGCTGCTGCTCACCCTGAGCTCCGTGCTGGCCACCCGCGAGCTGTTCGGGCTGGCCCGACGAGTGGACGTCCGCCCTGCCGCCGGCCTCGGTCTGCTGAGCGCCGGCGCGGTCGCCCCGCTCACCTATGCGGCGCTGTCCTGGCCCCGCGCGGGCGAGCTGGCCGCGGAGGCCTGGCC
>JACCSE010000480.1 GCA_013813145.1 Gemmatimonadales bacterium | reverse complement strand
TGGCCGGCCGGCGCTACGCGCACCAGGATGGCCGCACCGGGGTCGTGCGGTGGGGCACCCAGGCGGGCTCGATCTATCTCGCCGATCAGAAACTCGGGCTCGCCGTGCCGCGGGTCCGCGATCGGCGCCAGGGGCGCGAGCTCGCCCTCCCCACCTACCACGCGCTCCAGACGCCGCGGCGGCAGGACGCGGGCCTCTTCCGCCGGGTCTTGGGCGGGCTTTCGTGCCGCGAGTACGAGGCGGCCGCGGAGGCGGTGCCGGAGGCGTTCGGGCTGGCGCGCTCGAGCGTCTCGCGGCGCTTCATTCGGGCAAGCGCGCGCGAACTCCGGCGGCTGCAGGAGCGCTCCCTGGCCGACACCTCGTGGCTGGTGCTGGTCCTCGACGGCAAGACCTTCGCCGAGGATGCGTTGGTGATCGCGTTAGGCGTGACCACCAGCGGGGAGAAGCGCCTCCTGGGCCTGGTCCAGACGGCGACCGAGAACAAGGGGGTGTGCGCGGGCTTCCTCCGGGAGCTCGTCGAGCGCGGCTTCAGCCCCGCGGGCGAGCTGCTGGTCGTGCTCGACGGGGCCAAGGGCCTCCGCGCGGCCGTGCACGAGGTCTTCGGGGACCGTGCGGCGGTGCAGCGCTGCCAGTGGCACAAGCGGGAGAACGTCGTGCGCTACCTGCCCCGGCTGGCGCAGCCCACCTGGCGGCGGAAGCTCCAGGCGGCCTACGCGAAGCCGACCTATACCGCGGCCAAGACGGCGCTCGGACATCTCCACGCCGAGCTCACCCGCGTGAACGCCTCCGCGGCAGCCAGCCTCGCCGAGGGCCTCGAGGAGACGCTCACCTTGCACCGGCTCGGCGTCTTCCCCCAGCTTGGCCTCAGCCTGAAGACGACCAACCTGATCGAATCGGTCATGGCGCGCGTGGAGGCCCGCACCGCGAAAGTCGATCGCTGGCGTACCAGTGACCAGAAGCAGCGCTGGTGTGCGGCGGCGCTCCTCGCCGTCGAGGCCCAGTTCCGCCGGGTGAAGGGCTACCAGCACTTGCCCGTGCTCGCCCACGCGCTGACGACGAACATCAAGCAGTCCACCCGAGACGCAGCGTGAGCGTCTCTCCCAGAGGCGTCACCCGAATTTCAACTGAACTTGGGACACACCCTTTCGAATCCGGGCCAAGCGTAGGGACCTTCCCATGCGAGGTCTATCGACGTAGTCGGGCTAGTCATGCTTTCGTAATAATAGGTCTGTTGCCACAGTTGGCACGTACACGCGAGGCGCGTCCTTTCTGCTTCGGCAGGAGCATTCCCGAAGCGGGGCGAGCGCCGACTAAGCGCGGCTACGCCCCGACCGCGATCAGTCCGAGCCTGTTGTCCGCAGTCCGTGCGTGCTGGTCCACCTAACGAAATGCGCATCAGCTGCAGGCCCTCAAGCCCGCGCCCGGACAAACCTACGTTCCACAGCGCGCTCTAGGTGGGTACCGCCCGCACCGAACCTCGCGCCCATCCAGCTGTCGGCTGCATGCGCGGGTTAGGTGGCGCCTTAGCACCATCTCGGCCGGTGAGTCCTAGCTCTCGCTCCCCCGTCGTGCGAGTGAGGATCTTCGTCATTGGCCTTGGGATTGCTCCAGATGTCAAGTGCCTCCGACCCTGTCCTCACCGCGGGAGCGGAATGCGCCGGACCTCTTTCAGATGTGATACCCGCGTCGCCGCGACGAGCCTTCCATCGGGCGACGTGCGAGGCGTGAACAGATTCGCAGAATTGCGCGTGAGCTGCCGCGGTGCACCGCCAGCGGCGGGGATCGCGAAGAGCTGCATTCGCCCCTCGGTGAGAGCCGCGTATACGAGCGCCTTTCCGCCCGACGCCCAGCTGACTCCACCATAAGTCCGCATCGGGTACTCGGTCAGCTTCCGAGCGGCGGTCCCGTCGCTGTTCACCACCCAGAGGGAATGTCGCCCACCACCGAGGTCCGCCTCCAGGGCGACTTCGTCGCTCACAGGAGACCACACCGCCCAGAGGGCGTTCTGAATCTCCTTCGGGAGTGGAAGCCGGCCGTGTCTGACTACCCTTCCGGTCGATGTGTCAATCGTCACGATGAAGGGGAAGGAAGCGCTTCCATGGGCTCCGTCCTCGAACGACACGAAGAGGAGCTGTGTCCCGTCGCGCGACCAATCAGGCGAGCCCGCCTCCAAGCCAAAATCCGTGAGCCTCGTCTCAGAAGTATCGCGCGCCGGAGCGCCGATGCGTCGCAGCCAGATATCGTCCGTGGCCGGTACGAGGAATGAAGCAACCGGTGTCTTCGTCCGGTGCGAGTGATAGGCAACCCAGCGTCCCTGGGGCGACCAGACAGGCTGAAAGTCTTCGTGGTACCCCGTAATCATGGCTCTTGGCTGGCCAACCGGTTGTCCGATCGTATCGACGTCAATTGCGCCGCCATCCCAGTTGAGCCCCCAATCGGCCCACCGCCAGTCTCCGTAGACATAGCCTATTTGCCGACTGTCGGGCCGCCAAGATGGGACCAGCCCACCACTC
>JACCSE010000084.1 GCA_013813145.1 Gemmatimonadales bacterium | reverse complement strand
AGCAGCACCTCGCCTCCGCTCAATCTCTCGTCATGGCGCACGGAACGTCCTCTTACGAAAGATTTCTCGATGCGGTTAAGTTAACCGCGTCGCGGTCCACGCGCAGGGAATCGTCCCCACACGAAGGCCCCCCGATGCACGACGTTCGCCCCGTCTCCCGCGGCCCCGAAATGGGTCGCTGGCTCATGGTCGCAGCGCTGATCCTCGCCGGGATCGCGCTCTACTTCTGGTTCGCGCCGCGGAGCCGCCCGGTGGCGCCGCCGGCCGGCGCGGAAGTGGTGGAGCCGTGAGCGGCAGCGTTCGTGTCACGCTGCCCGACGGGAGCGCGCGGGAAGTGCCCGCAGGAACCACGCCGCGCCAGATCGCCGAGGGCATCGGGCCCGGACTCGCGCGCGCGGCGCTCGCCGCCAGGGTGGACGGCGCGGTGCGCGATCTCGACCGTCCGCTGGAGAATGACGCCAGCCTGGCGCTGCTCACCGATCGGGATCCGGAGGCGCTGGAGGTGCTGCGCCACTCCTCCGCCCACATCCTCGCCACCGCGGTGCGCGAGCTGTTTCCCGGTGCCGGCATCGGGTTCGGGCCCCCGATCGAGGACGGCTTCTACTACGACTTCCAGGTCGACCGGCCGTTCACCCCTGAGGATCTCGAGCGGATCGAGGGGAAGATGGCCGAGGTCGCCCGGCGCGACTTCCCGTTCGTGCGCGACGTGGTGGACCGTGCCGAGGCCAACCGGCGGTTCGCCGACGATCCGCTCAAGCTGGAGCGGATCGCCGAGCTGGGCGACGAGGAGACGATCACGGTCTACACCGACGGCCCGTTCCAGGATCTCTGCCGCGGTCCGCACGTGCCGAGCACCGGCCGGCTCAAGCACTTCAAGCTGCTCCACGCCGCCGGCGCCTACTGGCGGGGGGACGAGCGGCGGCAGATGCTCCAGCGGATCTACGGCACCGCCTGGTTCAAGAAGGAAGACCTCGAAGCCTATCTGCACCGCCTGGAGGAGGCGCGCAGGCGGGATCACCGGGTGCTCGGCAGGCAGCTCGATCTGTTCTCCATCTCGGACATCGTCGGCCCCGGGCTGGTGCTGTGGCATCCCAAAGGCGCCACGATCAAGTGGCTGCTCTCCCGCGCGGTCGAGGACGACAACGTCGCCAGCGGCTACGATCTCGTCTATACCCCGAACGTGACCCGGGAAGAGCTGTTCTACATCTCGGGCCATCTGCCGCTCTACGCGGCCAACCAGTATCCCCCCATGGGGGCCGGGGCCGGCGAGTCGGAAGACGTGCGCTACATGGTGAAGCCGATGAACTGCCCGATGCACGCGCTGATCTATCGGGGCCAGCAGCGCAGCTATCGGGATCTGCCGATTCGGCTGAGCGAAGTCGCCAACGTCTACCGCAACGAAAAGTCGGGCACCCTGCACGGCTTGCTCCGAGTGCGCGGGCTCAGTATGGACGACGCGCACATCTTCTGCACCATGGACCAGGTGGAGGACGAGATCTTCCTCTGCCTCGACCAGGTGGACCGGCTGGTGCGGAAAACGTTCGGCTTCGAGCTCGACTTCGAGATCTCGACTCGTCCCGAGGAGCGGCTGGGTGGCGACGAGGTATGGGATCGGGCCGAGGCGGTGCTGCGGCGCGCGCTGGAGCGGAAGCAGATTCCGTTCCGGATCGACGCCGGCGGCGGGGCGTTCTACGGTCCCAAGATCGACATCAAGTTCCGCGACGCGATCGGCCGGATGTGGCAGGGCCCCACCATCCAGCTCGACTTCAACCTGCCGGAACGCTTCGAGCTGGAGTACACCGGCCCCGACAACAAGCCGCACCGGCCGGTGATGATCCACCGGGCCATCTACGGAACGCTGGAACGCTTCACCGGAAACCTGATCGAGCACTTCGCCGGAGCGTTCCCGGTGTGGCTCGCGCCGGAACAGGTGCGGGTGATCCCGATCTCCGATGCTCAGGCCGGGGCGGCGCGCGGGCTCGCGGCCAGGCTCAAGGCGGCGGGCTTGCGGGCGCACGTGGACGACCGGAACGAGACCCTCAACTACCGGATTCGCGACGGCGAGATCCACAAGGTGCCTTACATGGCGGTAGTCGGGCAGCGCGAAGCCGAGAGCGACAGTCTGGCGCTCCGGGTCCGCGGGGCGGGGAAGAAGCAGGAGGTGATGGAGGTGGAGGCGTTCATCGCGCGGGTGGGAGCGGAGGTCCGGGAAAAGGCCATCGCTCCCTGAACCCGCTCCCGTTTTCCGGCCTACCATCCCCGGCTCCTTCAGCCTAAGTTGCCCGCAGACAAAGAGCTTCGCGCAATCGCTTCCCGTGTTGTCATCCTGAGGAGCGCGCGTGTTGTCATCCTGAGGGAGCGCGCGTGTTGTCATCCTGAGGGAGCGTAGCGACCGAAGGATCTTGTCCGCCCAAGCTCGATCCATTCCCGGGCAAGTTCCCTCGCGTTCGCTCGGGATGACAGATGCTCGCTCGGGATAACAGATGCTCGTGCGGGATGACAGATGCTCGTGCGGGATGACAGATGCTCGTGCGGGATGACAG
The DNA here is from genome assembly GCA_013813145.1 of Gemmatimonadales bacterium. Taxonomy (GTDB): domain Bacteria; phylum Gemmatimonadota; class Gemmatimonadetes; order Gemmatimonadales; family GWC2-71-9; genus CAVVWJ01. Next base: position 143 of record JACCSE010000084.1, on the reverse strand, counting down.
ATGCTCGTGCAGCGACGCATGAAACGTCATTGATTTCACCCGGAGCTGGACCGTGAGCGACAGCACGACCCCCGTCATCCTCTCCGCCGTCCGCACTCCCATCGGCAAGTATCTCGGCGGTCTTTCCACCTTCACCGCCCCTC
>JACCSE010000071.1 GCA_013813145.1 Gemmatimonadales bacterium | reverse complement strand
GTCTCGTCGGAGTCCTGATCGGCCGCCACCATCCACCCGGTGCCCCGCACCTCTGTCGCCCCCACCAGCTCCGCGGGGGTGGCCAGCGTGGCGTTCCACCGGGTGCCGACCATCTGCTCCCGCGGGTTGATCTCGACAGGGCGCCCACCGCCGCAGGCGGCGAGAGTTAGCGAAGAAATAACCAGACCGGCTGCCAACGGTGTCTTCATGAACTCCTCCAGGGCGGAAGGTGACTGCCTATATCGCGGCGAGGTCTCCTGTCCGGCGGTGACCAAGGACACAGGGCCTCACCGGCTCAGGGCCCGGGCGCGCGCAGCAGGTGGTCGTACCGCAGCTCGTCACCCGTGGCCCAGGGGCGGTAGCCGTTGGCGAACTCGATGCGCGACGCGAGCGACGGGTGGCTGCCGCGCCAGAGCGTGAACAGGAGCCCCGGGCGCGGAACTCCCAGGTTCTCCGCCTGCAGTCGGACGAACGTCTCGGCCGCGGCATGATTGTCCCGGGTGAGCTCCAGGCCGAAGCGGTCGGCCTCCCGCTCCTGCCATCGCGAGAAGGCCAGCACCGCGGGCGTCACGGCGAACGACACCATGCCGGCTACCATCAGCAACAGCGGCAGTGAAGCTACATCGTCCAGCCGGTCGAAGCCGAACCGTACCCGGTAGCGGGCGATGAGCCGTCGGGCGAGGCGGTGCACGGCATAGAGCGACAGCGTCGCCATCAGTGCGGCGCCCAGTACGAGGGCCAGCGTGTGGTGCAGGACGAAGTGCCCCATCTCGTGTGCCATCACGAACCCGATCTGGTCCGGTGTGAGCCGGGCGATGAGGGTGTCCCAGAGTACGATGCGCCGGGTGCCGCCCACGCCGGCGACGTAGGCGTTCATCAGCCGGGTGTCCTCGCTCTTGTTCACCTCGTAGACTCGACCGGCGCCGATGCCCGCCCGCTCGGCCAATGCCAGGATCCGCGCCTCGAGCGCCTTGTCGCGCACCGGCCCGAAGCGGTCGAACAGCGGAGCGATCCAGAGCGGAGCTACCACCAATGCGAGGGCGGCGATCGGCACGGCCGCGAGTCCGCTCCAGAGCCACCAGCGCCGCGGACTCCGCCGCAACAGCAGGTAGGGGATCCAGAGCACCAGCGCCACGGCGACCGCGCCGACCAGCACTCCCTTGATCCAGTCGCCCAGCCATTGGCCGGCGCTCTGGTTGGAGAGCCCGAACTCGTGCTGCCGCACGAAACCGACGTACCAGGTGAACGGCAGGTAGGCGACGGACAGCAGCACGACGTAGAGTGCGCCGTGGATGGCCACGGTAGGAAACCACCGCCCCCATCCTGCCCGCGCCGCGAGTGAGCGAAGCCGGGCGGAACACCCGCTCCACAGCACCGCGCCCGGCAGCAGCAGGCCGAGCAGCACGTCGATCGCCCAGATCGCGGTGTTGCCCTGGTGGTAGCGCAGGGCGAGCTCGGTCGGCTCGGGCACGGCGACTTCAGCCGAGGTGGTGTCGCCCTGGTGTTGGTGGGGAACGGGACAAAGCATAGGATTCAGCGAGCCATGTACGCACACACCGTCGGCGCGGTCCGCTACCACTTCCAAGATCTGCGCACCCTGCTCGCCAAAGCTACCCCGCGCCGGTCGGGTGACCAGTTGGCGGGTGTCGCGGCGGAGAGCGCGGAGGAGCGGGTCGCGGCCCAGATGGCCCTGGCGGAGCTTCCGCTGAAGGTTTTCCTGAGCGAGGCGGTGGTGCCGTACGAGGACGACGAGGTCACCCGCCTCATCCTGGACACCCACGACTCCGCCGCCTTCCGCCCGGTGGCGCATCTTACCGTCGGCGGATTCCGGGAGTGGCTCCTCTCGTTCGACGCCACGGCCGAGCGTCTCGCCGCGCTGGCGCCGGGGCTCACTCCCGAGATGGCGGCCGCCGTCTCCAAGATCATGCGGCTCCAGGACCTGGTGCTCGCTGCGGGGAAGTGCCGGGTGGTAACCCGGTTCCGCGATACCATCGGGCTCCCGGGCCGTCTCTCGGTGCGGCTCCAACCCAACCATCCCACCGACGACCCGCGTGGCATCGGTGCCGCGATCCTCGACGGCCTCCTCTACGGCAGCGGCGACGCCGTGATCGGCATCAACCCCGCGACGGACAATCCCAAGAGCGTCATCATGCTGCTCGAGATGGTGGACCAACTCCGCGAGCGCTGGACCATCCCGACGCAGAGCTGCGTCCTGGCCCACGTCACCACGACACTCGAGGCGATCCGGCGCGGTGCGCCGGTGGATCTCGTGTTTCAATCGATCGCGGGCACCGAGGCCGCCAACCGAAGCTTCGGGGTCGACCTCGCGCTGCTGGCGGAGGCTCGGCAGGCGGCGCTCAGCCTTCGGCGCGGCACTCTGGGCGACAACGTGATGTACTTCGAGACCGGGCAGGGCAGCGCGCTCTCGGCCGACGCGCATCACGGGGTCGACCAGCAGACCTGCGAGGCGCGAGCCTATGCCGTGGCCCGGCGCTTCGCCCCGCTACTGGTCAACAGCGTCGTGGGGTTCATCGGGCCGGAGTACCTGTACGACGGCAAGCAGATTCTCCGCGCCGGCCTGGAGGATCACTTCTGCGGCAAGCTGCTGGGCCTGCCGATGGGCTGCGACGTCTGCTACACCAACCACGCCGAGGCCGACCAGGACGACATGGATGCGTTGCTCACGCTCCTCGGGGCGGCGGGCGTTACTTACGTCATGGGAGTGCCGGGAGCGGACGACGTGATGCTGGGCTACCAGAGCACTTCCTTCCACGACACTCTGTACCTCCGGCAACTCCTCGGCCTTCGGCCGGCGCCGGAGTTCGAGGCCTGGCTCCTCGCCATGGGCATTGTCGACGAGGACGGCCGGCTGCTCCCGGCCGGCCGGCGCGCGTTGCGGCTGCTCGAGGGGATGCGCTGAGATCGCGCGCGTTCATCTGCGTCAATCCCCCACTGCCGCCCATCTGCACCCGACTCTGCGCCAGCGACTCGGCGGCCGCCGCTGGCGATCCCGGGCCGATGGCCCCACTGTTCCCGGTTGGGCGGCGCGGGGCCGTCCCGGTTCGAGGAGGCCACATGGCCCAATGTGAAGTCTGCGGCAACGATTATTATCTCTCCTTCCAGGTAATCGCCGCGGGAGCCACCCACACGTTCGACAGCTTCGAGTGCGCCATCCACCGGCTCGCGCCGGTGTGCCAGCATTGCAAGTGCAGGATCATAGGGCACGGGATCGAGGCGCAGGGAACCTTCTACTGCTGCGCCCATTGCGCCCGGGAGCAGGGCGTGACCGCGGTGGCCGACCACGCCCCCTGAGTGACGCGCGCCATGGCGCCGGGGCCGCCGAATTCGTAAGCCTAGGTTTCACACTACTTGGCAACCGCCTACGAGGAGGCACCGAATGGCTACACGTCTCGACAAGACGCTCAAGCGGGAGCTGGAGATCGAGGGCAAGGTCTACACCATCTCGATCTCGCCCGAGGGGGTCAAAATCGTGCCCAAGGGCGGCCGGAAAGGTCCGGAGATGTCCTGGCAAACCCTCCTGAGCGGTGACGCGGAGCTGCGCCGCGACCTCAATATCTCGGTTGACGCCTACGGAACGTGAACCGGCCAACTGACGTCGCGCCCTGGATCGAGCGGCTCGCCCGGGTGGGCTATGCCGCCAAGGCGTTGCTCTACGCGACCGTCGGCATCCTCGCCGCGCAGGCCGCGCTGGGGCGGGGCGGCCGGACCACCGACACGAGGGGGGCGTTGCGCGAGGTGCTTGGCGCCCCCTATGGCCGGGCGATGCTCTACGTCGTCGCGGCGGGCCTGTTCGGATACGCCCTCTGGCTGGTGGTCCGCGCGGTCGCCGACCCGGACGGCAAAGGCAACGGATTCAAGGGAATCGCGCTCCGGATCGGGTACCTGATCCGCGCCGTCGTGCACGGCGCGCTCGCGGTGGGAGCGGTGAAGCTCGCCCGCGGAGACCGTGCCGGAGGCGATGAGGGCGCCGAACGCTGGGCCACCCGGCTGATGGAGCTTCCGCTCGGCGAACTGCTGGTGTGGGCCGCCGCCGCGGGTATTGTCGGCTACGGGCTGTATCAGCTCTATCGTGCCTTCTCCCCGAAACTCAGCCGCCATCTCGCCCTCGGGGAGTTGCCGGCCGGGACCGCGCGCTGGGTGATGGGCGTGAGCCGGATCGGGGTCGCCGCGCGCGGCGTGGTGTTCTGTGTCATCGGCTACTTCTTCCTTCAGGCCGCGGCCCGCCACGACCCGAGCGAGGCGGGTGGCGTAGAGGCCTCGCTACGCGCTCTGTCCGACATCGGACGCTGGCCCTTCCTGGTGGTGGCGCTCGGGCTCGTGGCGTATGGCGTGTACGAGCTGGTCAATGCGAGATACCGGCGGATCCGGGTGAACTGATAGTATTGCGAGACTGTATTCGTCGGCGGCGTGTCATCCGAGTTGCGTGTCATCCCGAGCAGAGCGAGGGATCTTCTTCGCGGGTATCGAACCCCGGGTGAGAAGATCCCTCGCTTTGCTCGGGATGACGGATGACGTCCTCCCTCAATCTCCCAGGTCAGGTTGGTCCCCATGCGTCAGCGCCCACTTCGTCGCGGAACGCTCGTCTGCACTCTCGTCGTTCTCGCGCTCCTCCCTTCCCCTCGCCCGCTTGATGCCCAGCAGCCGCCCGGGATGACCCGGCTCGCCCGGCTCAAGGACGAGGCGGCGCGCGACGTCGAGGGCCGGGCAACGCTGGTGCAGCGCATCGTGGACCAGCTCTTCAGCTACGGCGAGCTCGGCTTTCAGGAGGTCGAGACCTCCCGCTATCTGGTGACGCTACTCCGTAAGGAGGGATTCTCGGTTGATACCGGGGTCGCGGGCATCCCCACCGCGTGGGTGGCACGCTGGGGGCGCGGCCGCCCCGTCCTCGCGCTCGGGTCCGACATCGACGCCATCCCCCAGGCCTCACAGGTGCCGGGGATCGCCTGCCGGATGCCGCTGGTGGAGGGAGCGCCGGGCCATGGCGAGGGACACAACTCGGGCCAGGCGGTCAACATCGCCGCGGCGCTGGCGGTCAAGCGGATCATGGAGCGGGAGCGGCTCCCCGGCACGCTGGTGCTCTGGCCCGGCGTCGCGGAGGAGCAGCTCGCGGGCAAGCCCCACCTGGTCCGCGCCGGCGTGTTCAAGGGTGTGGACGTCGCCCTCTTCTCCCACGTCGGCACCGAGTTCAGCACATCGTGGGGGCTGTCCTACGGCTCCGGCCTCGTCTCGGTGCTCTATGCGTTCCAGGGCGTCGCCGCGCACTCGGCCGGCCGCCCCTGGGCCGGCCGCAGCGCCTTGGATGCGGTGGAGTTGATGGATATCGGCTGGAATTTCCGGCGCGAGCACCTGCCGCTCAAGCATCGCTCCCACTCGGTGATCGTGGACGGCGGCGACCAGCCGAACGTCGTTCCCCAGACCGCCTCCACCTGGTACTACCTGCGCGAGCTGGACTACAAGGGGATCGTGGACCTCTGGGCGGTGGCCGACTCGGTGGCCCAGGGGGCGGCGCTCATGACCGGCACGACGCTGCTGCCGACCCGGGTGCTGGGAGCCGCGTGGCCGCGGCACTTCAACCGTCCGGCCGCGCAGGCGATGGCCGCGAACATCGGAAAGGTGGGCATGCCGGCATGGACGCCCGACGACCAGGCGTTCGCCCGCGCCATCCAGCGCGCCGCGGGACAAGCCGACTCCGGGCTCCAGACCAAGGTCGATTCGCTCGACGGTCCGGTGGACCCCGCGCGCAACCTCGGCGGACCCTCGGACGACATCGGCGACGTGTCGTGGAGCGTCCCGACCGCGGTGCTCTACTACCCCGCGAACGTGCAGGGGCTCCCGGGACACCATTGGTCCAGTGCGATGGCGATGGCGACCCCGCTGGCGCACAAGGGATCGGTGGCGGGGGCCAAGGCGCAGGCCATGACGATGCTCGATCTGCTCCTCCGCCCGGCGCTGGTGGACAGCGCCTGGCGTTACTTCCGCGACGTGCAGACCCGGACCGTGAAGTACCAGCCGCTGCTTCGCCCCGACGATCGGCCGCCGGTGGAGCTCAACCGCGACATCCTCGAGCGCTACCGGCCGGCGATGCGGCGGTACTATTACGACTCGGATAAATACCCCAGCTACCTGGAGCAGCTCGGGGTCGAGTACCCCGGGCTGCCGGACAGCAGCGGTGCTTGCGCCACGAGGGGGGGTCCGAGCCGGCGACCTTGAAGCAGGAGCGAAAGCTGCGGGAACGGAGGCGTCCGAGCCCGAGGTGGCGTGCCTGCATTTCCTCACCTACGTTATAGAGGGTTCAACTTTTCAGGGAATTTTGCAGCGAACCCTCGCGCCCCGTAGGTGCCGCATGGACGCAGCCCCCATCACTCCCCACGGTCCCATATGGCGCGGGGCTGCGGTGCTGGTGGTCGACGACGAAGTGCTGATGCGTCAGCTCTTCGCCGCACCCTCGAAGCCGAAGGCTTCCACGTTGAAGAGGCTCAAGACGGAGAGTCGGCGCTGAGACTGGTTCAAGCGCGCGCCGAACCCTTCGACATAGTCCTGACCGATCTCTCCATGCCGGACATCGATGGACGCCAGGTCTCCGAGACGCTGAGGCGGTTTCGGCCCAGCGTCGCCATCCTCGGCATGTCCGGCGATCCCGACGCGGTGCCTTACATCGAGTCGTCGGACACTCCCGTCCGCGTGCTGCTCAAACCATTCACCGCCGACGACCTGTACCACGCCGTGCGCGACGCCATCACCCGCGCCGCCGATCTGACGTCCGTCGCTGAGATGGAGATCGTGCGGGCCCACGCCGGATTGAGCAGGCTCGCGTTGGCGCTTGAAGCGAATCCGTTCGACGCGGGTGCACACGCTGGATCTGGTCGTCGCTGCCCGCGAGCTGCGCCGGGTAGCGGCCGGTCCGGGGTGATGCTCGGTAGCGCGGCACAGGATCCGGGGTAGGTTACAGGGGCCGGCGTTGCGCCGGCCCCTGTTTTTCTTCTCCCCCCCGAGACCCCGTGTTCCTCTTCATGCTGGCCCTCCTGGCCGCTCCGGCCGACAGCGCCCTCGTCCGCGACATCGAGGTCGCCCCCGGCGAGACGCTCCGCACCACTACCGTCGGTGCCGGCCAGCCGGTTGTCCTCATCCCCGGCATCTTTGGCGCGGCCTTCGGCTACCGCACCATCACCGGACCGCTGGTCGCCCGAGGCTATCTATGCGTCATCGTCGAGCCGCTCGGCTACGGGTGGTCTTCCCACCCCAAGGAGGCGGATTACTCCTTCACCGCCCAGACCGAACGGGTGGGCCGAGTGCTCGACAGCCTCGGCATTACTCAGGCGCTGATCGTGGCTCAGTCGAGCGGTGCCTCGATCGCCTTTCGCCTCGCCATCGGCCGGCCTGACCTGGTGCGCGGCGTGCTGTCGCTCGACGGCGGACCAGCCGAGAGCGCGGCCACGCCGGGAATGCGGAAGGCGTTCAAATTCGGCGGCGGGCTGGTCAAGTTCGCGCTGAGCGAGTCGAAGCTCCGGCATGACGTGCGGCGCGAGATCGTGAAGAACTCGGGCGACACCACCTGGGTGACCGATGCCGTGATCCGGGGGTACACCGCGGGACAGACCGCCGACATGCACGGTTCGATCGACGCATTCCACCGGATGTCGAAGTCGAAGGAGGAGGAGTCGCTCGCGGACCGGCTTCACCAGTGCGAGGTGCCGGTTCGGCTGCTGGTCGGGACAGTGCCGCATCCCGCCGAGGTACCGCACGAGCAGCGGGAACTGCTCAGCACGAAGCTGCCGGACTTCAAGAGCGACAGCGTCCTCGGGTCCGGCCAGTACATCCAGGAGGAACAGCCGGCCGCGGTCGTGGCGGCGGTGGCCCGGCTCGACCAGGTGTCGCGCTGACCCGGGCTTCCGCGATCGCCTCCCTCAAACCTGAGGTTGGAGCGACCCGGTGACTTGTCGCACCAGGTCTTCCGGCGAGAACGGCTTCTGCAGAACTTGCGACCTGCCCAACGGTGAACCGGAGCAGTCCAAGGTCTTTCTTACCCCGGCCGACATGATGTACAGCACCGGCAGTCCGGGGCGCTGCCTGGCGAGGTGTCGTCCGAGCTTGTAGCCGCTCATTACCGGCATCGTCAACTCGGTCACGACCAGGTCGAACGGCTCGGCGGTCCGCTCTATCACCCGCATGGCATCCTCCCCGTGGCGGGCCTGGGTCACCGCATAACCTTGCGCCGACAGGGTGCTCATGGCGACCGCGCGAAGGCAGTCGCTATCCTCGACAATGAGAATCCGTTGTGCGGTGGGGTCCGCGATCGTGGCGTCGGCGGTGGGCGGACTGACCGCGTGGGGCGGCCGGCGATGCAACTGGTACACGGATACCTCCAGAACGAAAACGTCATGGCGAGCGGATCCCTCGCTGCGCTCGGATACTGGATCGGCAATGAACTTACGGGGGACCTCATGGCCCCCCGTAAGTTCAGCCGATCTCAGTACATCCCGCCCATGCCGCCGCCCGCCCCGGCCTGGGCCGGCTTCTCTTCCTTCCTCTCCACCACCACGCACT